>JBIJBH010000061.1:0-11663 GCA_044345315.1 Lysobacteraceae bacterium | reverse complement strand
GGCCATCGCCACCGCCAGCGCGACCTTGCGCCGCAGCCGCGCCGCATCGCCGATGCCGGCGCGGCGATACCAGCGGTCGAAATAGGCGCGGTCGTAGGTCTTGGTCGATGCCATGGCGGGGGATGTCATGCGTTGCGGGGCGGAAGCGGCGAGTCGCGCGCGTCCCCAGTATCGGCCGGAGCTGCGGTGCGACGCCATATCCAGCGCGCAGCGCGGACCGTGTTGGCGTTGAGGCGCGCGACCCGATCGGCGTGCTGGTAGCCGCCGGCGACCACGAAGACGATGGGAATCCCGCGTTCCCGCGCGATGCGGAAAACGGTGAGGTCGCGCTGGAACATCTGTCGCGTGGTCAGCCCGACCTGGCTCTTCGGGTCGTTCTCGTGGCAGTCGGCGCCCGCCTGGTACACCAGCATGTCCGGTCTGTGCGTATCGACCAGGCTCTCCACTTCGAGCAGTGCATCCAGATACGGCCCGAAACCCTGTTCGCGCACGCGCACCTGCATCGCCCACGAGCGCAGTCCGCCGCGACAGCCGAAACGCGTGCCGAAGATCGACACGTTGTAGAGATTCGGCAGGATCGCCGCGAATTCCTCGGTGCCGTTGCCGCCGTGTTCATCGCAGTCGATGACCATCACCCGCCGGTCGGGTGCTGCGTGGGCCAGCAATGCCAGTCCGTTCAGCGGACAATAGCCGCTGCCGCAGACGGGCAAGGCGTGATGGAAGCCGCGGGCGACGTTCATCGCGATTCCGCCCCTTCGCGCGGCGGCTGCGGCGTCCAATTGCCCGCCCAGCATCCTCAGCGTGGCGTCGCGCACCCGTGGCGACCACGCGATGCCCTGACGGGACGCCATCGGTTCGGTGCCGTGCAGGAAGGCCTGCAGATAGGTGTCCTCATGCAGCCCGGCGAGCATTTCGGGAGCGAGCGATTCCGGCGTGCGCAGTTCCACCAGCCGCAGGCGTTCGAGTTTCGTCGCGGTCACGCCCAGGCGCGCCAGCAGCGGCACATCGGCAGGGGCGTACTCCGGGTGAAAGAAGGCCGGGATGCGCATGGCGGTGCGCTCAGCGTCCCGCCAATCGGGTCAGCGCGAATCTGCGCAGATCCTCGATCGTGGTGGTGGCGGGCGAGAGCATGTCGCCGCGCAGTTGCGCCTCGAATTGCGAGCTGAAGGCGCGACGCCGCGCGGCCGGCGAGACCGCCAGTGTGGTCAGACGCAGGAAGCGCGCCTGGTCGATCGAGTCGATCCGGAAGACCTGTCCGCAACCGATGTCACCGATGGCCGGAATGGCGTCCGCATAGCGCAGGGCGAACAGCGCGCCCGGCGGCAGCGCAACGCCGCAGACCGCGACGGAGGCCACCGCCATCGCGGAATGCGATTCCCCCAGCGCCATTTTCTCGACCAGCAGCGGCGCATGATTCGCGTCGACGAACAGATTGACCCGGCCGCCGCGGCGAACACGGCCGTGGGCGATCTCGAGAAAGAACTCCTCGGCCTGCGAGCAACTGCCGATTTCGGGTTTTTCGGGCATCGCGGGCATCGACGGCGCGGTCGTCGGCTCCGGCGCCAGCAACTGGCGCAGCATCGCCATCAGCAGACGGCTTTCCTCTCTCTGGAGGGATGCGGCGATGCGATCCAGAGTCGACGGCAGATCCCGCAATCCGGCCGCCAGGGACTGCGGCTGCAGTCGATCGATCAGGGCCGGGTCGCAGCGATCCAGCCGGCGCCAGCCCTGGCTCCAGCCGTGTGCGATGGCCTGTCGCGCCAGCGCCTCGGTCTGGGCGCGAGGCCATTCGGCCAGCAGGTCGAAGTCGGTGGCGCGATCCACGCTGCGCGGCTGATTGACCAGTGTCGACAGGAAGCGTGTCGCCTGGGTATAGCCGCAGCCGCGGCGTTCGGTCCGATGACTCGGATGCTCGTCGAGCATCTCGCGCAGGGTTCTGTGCAGGGGCAGGCCGGCCTGCACGAACGCCCGCACCAGTTCGTGCGATTCCGCGTTCAATCGAGCGACAGCAGCAGGGCGCGGACCAGATGCGAGGTCTGCTCGCGATCGCGCGCGTCGAAGGTGAAGACCGGAATCGGCGGGCCGCAGCGGCGCACCGCCTGGCGGACGATATCCATGCGGAAACCGCGGCTGAGGTCGGTGCGGGTGATGCCGATCACCAGCCCGGCATCGGCGGCGATCTCCCGGATCGACCGCACCCAATGCTCGCAGTCGTCCGAGATCGTGGCGCTGTCGCCCGGAAGCACCACGATCACGCCGATCGCGCCTTCCAGCACCAGCGGCCGCATGTGCGAAAAATGCGTCTGGCCCGGCAACCCGTAGAGATGCAGCGGCGTACCGTCGTCCAGCAGCACCGGAGCGAAATCCAGGGCCACGGTGGTCGTGGTCTTGTCGCCCATCGCGCCGTCGATCAGCGGCATCTCGGTCGAGACGGGCGCGCAGTCCGACAGCGAGCGGATGGCGGTCGTCTTGCCTGCGCCGACCGGGCCGGCGAATACCAGTTTTGCGCTTTGGAATGACACGTTCGTTGGGCTCTGCTGTTGTCTTGTGGTGAAGCCGGAACGATACGGCTGCGCGTTGGGCGCGCGGTGTTCCGGTCAGGCCCGAACGAGGCCGAATCGCTGCGCGATGCGCGCGAGGATGCCGGAGAAAGCGCCGACCGGCGGCGTGCTCTCGGGCGCTTTCGTGTTCTGATCGGTCACTTCCAGCAGGTTGGCCGCGCGGTAGGCCCAGAGGCTCGCGTTCACGTCGCGCGCATCGATTCCGCAGCGCCTGCGCAGATCTTCCGGATCGGCCGGCGCGCGCAGCAGGCTGCGGGCGACCTTCAACGCCTCCACCAGTTCGGGGGCGGATCCGAGATCGGGCCAGTCCCTGAGCCGGTACCGGTTCATCGGGAATACCGGCAGATGGTCGCGCCCCGAAAAAGCGCACTGCAGCAGGAACGCTTCGAGACTGCGGCTGGCGCCGTCGCCGTGCGCGTCGCGGCCGGAGGTCGTGACGCTGAGGGTCCAGCCTTCCGTGAGGAACGAGTCGCGCGCGCTCAGCAGGTCGCTGTACGTCGGCGCGTAGACGCGGCCTTCTTCGGGACGGATGTGGATCGTGCGGCCGTTGCAGGTCGCGTCGATGGCGCGCCCGCTGAATTCGGGTTCGGTCAGCCGGCACAGCGCGGGCCGCGGGCCGCCGATCACCGTGTCCTCGATCTGCGCCGCGGCCGGTTGCAGCAGCTCGCGCATCGCCTGCGCCAGGGCGGGCGTGAGACTGGACTCGCCGATCGCGCTGATGCCCGCGACGATCGGATCGACGCCGAAAGCGAGCACCGGCGTGCCCCGCGAACGCGCCAGATCCGCGACCTGACGCCCATAGGCATCGCCGTGATCGGTCACCAGCAGGTTGCAGCGTGTGCCGTCCCAGGCGCGGATCGCCGCCCGGATCCGGTAGGCGGCCGGCAATTGCGCGGCGATCCGGATGCGTTGTTCCATCTGGTCGCTCAGTGCAGCGATGGCCATGTCGGCGCGAGTCATGCATGCACGGTCGGCAGTGGGGTGAGGTCACGGGGCGCCGCGAGGGCGTCCCCGGGCCGATGCGCGGCGACGATCAGGAGAAGTCGACGCCCTTCTCGAAGGTCCGCAGTTCGTGGCGGGCCATCGCCAGATTCGACTTGGCGCGGTCGAGCATCACGTACAGGAACAGTTTCTGGTTGGTTTCCAGCGGACGGATGATGTGGTACTGCTTGGTCAGGCTGATCAGGATGTCTTCGATGGTGTCGTTGAGCCTCAGCGCGTTGGCGACCTTGCGCTTGCAGCGGACTACTTCGGCGTTGCCGGCAGCGGCCAATTCCAGGTCCACGCCGGAACCGTCGCTGGCCAGCAGCATGCCGCTTTCGGTATCGACCAGTGCGGAAGCGATGTAGCCATCGAGGCTACGGAGGGGTTCGAGCGAAATCTTTGCCATGTCGGGAGTTCCTGTGTTGGTAGTGGTGAATGGATTGCACTGCGGCGATGGGTCTTTCGGGGCCGGGAACTCTCGAAGGCGAAGCGGTGCCCGGGATCCTGGGGCGTGATCGTGGAGCGCGAGGCCGTCATGGCCCCGCGTCGATGTTCTGCGCGAGCGTCTGCGCGGTGTCCCGCGCGGCGCGGATGGCCATTCCGAGATTCTCGGTGGCATCGGCGCAGACACAGAGCATGTGCTGCCTGCGCTCGGAGAGGATGCGCACCATCACTATCGAACCGTGTTCGGTGGAAATGGAGGTGTAGAGCGCGCCGCTGTTGAGGGCCTCGCGACCGAAGGATTCGATCAGGCCCATCAGCGAACTCATGATCGCGGCGCAGCGTCGCGGGTCTGCGGCGCGCTGTTCGGAGTTGGCATGGGCGAAACTGTGGCCGTCGACGCGAGCGACCGAGGCGAACAGGATGGCGGGGGTCCGCTCCAGGAGCGCAGCGAGGGTTGTCTGGCAGGCCATCCGCGCGAGTGTGTCGTCCTGGGGGAGGGGGGCGGTCATCGGGTCAGCGGGTCGGATCGGCTTCTTCTGCTGTCGAGGGGCGGGGCGGTCGATGCCCCGTTCGGGTGAGTGTTTTTCCAGCTAAGCAGATTCCGTGCCAATACTCATCGTCGTTGGATGATTTCAACGAACAGCTGGCCGTGCGGACATGCAGCGCCCATGCACGGAGCGCGTTTGCGGGGCTTCGGCGTGTTCTCGCCGTGACTCCGCAGCGCCGCAGTTTGACGCGCAGGGTCAGCCATCGGGCGGTTGCGGTGACGATCTGCGGCAAGCCGGCGTCCAATCAAGAATCGTTCGCATCCGGAATGCGAAAGCGGTCGATCGCTGCAACCGTCGCCGGGGTCTGATACTGTCCGCGCCGGATTCCACACCATCGAAGCGACGCATGCAGAGCTATTTCTGGGTCAAGACCTTCCATCTGGTGTTCGTGATCGCATGGATGGCGACGGTGTTCTATCTGCCGCGGATCCTGGTCAACCTCGCCGAGGTCGGCGATGTCGCCGCGGTCCGCGATCGTCTGGTGCTGATGGGGCGCCGGCTGTACCGCTTCGGCCACGTCATGTTCGGGCTGTCGCTGATTCTCGGGCTGGTGCTGTGGATGCACTTCGACATCCGCGGCGGCTGGCTGCATCCCAAGCTGATGCTGGTGGCGCTGATGTTCGCGTACTACATCGTCTGCGGGCGCTGGCTCAAGGGCGCAGCCGCGGGCCGCCCGCTGCCGTCCTCGAAGGCGCTGCGCTGGATCAACGAACTGCCGGTGTTCGCGCTGATCGCGATCGTCTATCTGGTGCTGGCCAAGCCGTTCTGAGCGCGCCGTCCGGTGGAGCGGCCTTCAGGCCGCTGCTCCGTGCCTCAAGAAAAGCAGCGGCGTGAACGCCGCTCTACCGGGAATATCGCTGTTTCATTGCCACCCGCTGTCGGCACGGGGCTGCCGTCGCAGCGACGGGGGGGGGGGGCTGCCGGGGCCGGGCGAAGGCGCGCGGACGTCAGCGCGCGCTGCGGAAGGCGGCGGGATCGGGCAGGGTCACCGGCACGCCGTCGGCGTTGCACAGTCCGGCCGCGCACAGCTTCGCGCGCAGCGACGGCGTGGCCTGCAGCAGGATGTGGAAGATCGTGTTCTGCTCCACCGTGCCGCGCACCGCATCGGCGCCCGGGCCGCGGGCCCAGATCCCGACATCGTCGCCGCCGTGGGTTTCGCTGGAGAGCGGGATCATCGCTTCCTGCAGATAGTCGGGATGCTCGGTATCGACCTCGCGCAGATTCGGGCGCCCGTTCTCCGCCTGGCGGTAGCCGCTGATCTCGTACTGGAACGACTTCGGTCCTTCCGGCTGCTGATCGGTCGCGCCGACGTGGCCGGGCCCGTTGATGTAGCCGAGCGTGGTGTAGGTCAGCCCGGTCGCGTCGGTGGCGTAACCCTCGGGATTGTTGCCCTCGCCGCTGCTGCCGCGGACCTTGCCCAGGATCGCGTTGCCGCGCACCGGATAACCGGCGAAGGTCAGGGTGTGCGAATGATCGGCGGTGACCAGGATGAGCGTGTCGTCGGTCGAGGTCATCGCATTCGCCGTCGCCACCGCTTCGCTCAGCGCGATGGTGTCGACCAGGGCGCGATGCGCGTTGCCGCCGTGATGGGCGTGGTCGATGCGGCCGCCCTCGATCAGCAGCACGTAGCCCTGCGGCGCGCGCTGCAGGCGCTGGATCGCGGCCCGGGTCATCTCCGCCAGCGACGGTTCGCCGCCGCGATCCTGCGCGCGGTCGTGCTCGTACTGCATGTGGCTGGGCTCGAACAGGCCGAGCAGCGGGGCGTCGGCCGGCGCGGCCGCGAACTGCGCGGCGTTCCAGACGTAGGCGCCGTCGGGACGCCGGCGCTTCCACTCGGCGACCAGATCGCGTCCGTCCAGGCGCAGGCCGACCCGATCGTCGTATTCGGGATCGCGCTCGGTCACCGGCATGAAATTGCCGCGGCCGCCGCCGAGCAGCACTTCCGGGCCGTCGCCGTAGTCGGTCTCGATCATCTGCCGGGCGATGTCGATGCAGCCGGCTTCGGCGGCTTCGGCCGGCAGTTCCTGATCGTTCTCCCAGTTGCGGTTGGGCGAGCGCGTGAAGGTCGCCGCGGGCGTGGCGTGGGTCAGCCGGGTGGTGGTGACGACGCCGGTGGCCAGACCGCCGGCTTCGGCGAGTTCCCACAGGCTCAGCAGCGGCGTGCGCAGGGCTGCGGCGCAATCGCCGCGCTGCGCCGACTGGCCGATGCCGAGCACGCCCATGCGTGTCTTCACGCCGGCGGCCATCGCGGTCATGGTGCCGGCCGAATCCGGGGTCTGGCTGTCGGTGTTGTAGGTCTTGCTCAGCGCGGTGTGCGGGAAACGTTCCCAGCTCAGCAGGTTTTCCTCGCCGGGTTCGCCGCGGCGCTGGCCTTCGAGGATCCGCGCCGCCGACACCGTGGTCAGGCTCATGCCGTCGCCGACGAACAGGATCACGTTCTTCGCGCGGCCGCGCATCGCGCCGCGGCCCGCGGCCTCGGCGGCGCCGGCGAGGTACCACCATTCCGGCGTTTCGCCGTCGGGACGAGCGATCTTCGGGACGTCGATGGCCTGCGGTGCGGCCTGCGCCCGCGCGCCCGGCGTGGGCCCGTGCGCGCAGCCTGCGGCGAGAACGACGCACGCGACCAGCAGCGTGGACGGCAAGGAGCGAAAGACAGTGCGCATATCGGCTTCCGGCGTGCGAGGCGCGCATTATGCCGCCCGATCATGACTTTCGGACCTTACCCCCGCCGGGTCGAGGGCGCAGCATCCCGGCCACATTCCCAGGGAGCCCCCCATGCGCAGACTTCTCGTTTCGGCCCTGTTGCTGGGCAGCGCCCTGTCGGCGGCGGCCGCGGAAGCGCCCCGCGACAGTTGGACCTTGCCGGTCGCGGTGAAGACGCTGTCCAACGGCCTGACCGTGGTCGTTTCCGAAGACCGCCGCTCGCCCACGGTCGGTGTGAGCGTCGTCTACAAGGTCGGCATGCGGCTTGAGCCGCGCAATCGCACCGGTTTCGCGCATCTGTTCGAGCATTTGATGTTCGAAGGCACGCCGAACGCGCCCTCGGGCACCTTCGACCGCGTCATCACCGGCGGCGGCGGCCGCAACAACGGCTCGACCCGTCCGGATTTCACCAACTACATCGAAGTCGCGCCGGTGTCCGCGCTCGAGCCGATCCTGTGGCTCGAAGCCGACCGCATGAAAACGCTCGACTTCAATCCCGAAACGCTGAAGAACCAGCAGGACGTGGTCAAGGAGGAGATCCGGGTCAACGTCCAGAACCAGCCCTACGGCGGTTTCATGTGGCTGGACATCGGCCAGCACGCGTTCTCGAAGTGGGAGAACAACCACGACGGCTACGGCAGCTTCCAGGATCTGGAAAACGCCACCCTCGACGACGTGCGCGCTTTCCACCGCGATTTCTACGGCCCGAACAACGCCGTGCTGGGCATCGCCGGCGACATCAGCCCGCGCGAAGCCTTCGCCCTCGCCGAGAAATACTTCGGCGGCATTCCGGCGCGGCCGACGCCGCCGCCGGCGGATTTCTCGGAAGGCCTGAACACCAGCGAGAAGCGCATCGTCCAGAGCGATGCGCTGGCCCAGGTGCCGGCGCTGGCCGCGGCGTGGAAGATGCCCGACCGCGGCAGCCGCGATCAGGCGCCGATGGCGGTGCTCGGCGACGTGCTCGCCGGCGGCGACGCCTCGCGTCTGTATCAGGGCCTGGTCAAGGGCCGCGAGCTGACCCTCAACATGGAATCGCTCTACGGCCTGACCAGCCCGTGGGAGTACAACGGGCCGACCCTG
This sequence comes from Lysobacteraceae bacterium, assembly GCA_044345315.1. Taxonomy (GTDB): domain Bacteria; phylum Pseudomonadota; class Gammaproteobacteria; order Xanthomonadales; family Xanthomonadaceae; genus Lysobacter_I. Next base: position 3,343 of record JBIJBH010000061.1, on the reverse strand, counting down.
TTCACCCTGTTCGCGCTGTACAAGCCCAACACGAATGCGGACGCCGTGCTCAAGGCGATCGACGAGGAAATCGCGAAGATCGCCGCCGAAGGCGTCAGCGAGGCCGAACTGGCGCGGGTCAAGACCCGCATGCTGGCCGACTGGTACAACGGCCTGGAAAGCGTGCTCAGCCGCGCCGACACCCTCGCCAAGCTGCAGGCGCTGTGGGGCGACGCCGAGGTGGTCAACCGCATTCCGAAGAAGATCCAGGCCGTGACCTCCGCGGACCTGCAGCGCGTGGCGCGCACGTACCTGACCGCCGCCAACCGCACCGTGATCGATCGCAAACCCGCCGCCATGCTCGCCGCGCCCGCGGCCGGCGCCGCGAAGCCCTGAGCCCGGAGACGACCATGACTTTCAAGACGCTGTCCATCGCGCTTTCGCTCGGGCTGTGCATCGCCGGCGCCGCCATCGCCGGCCCCTCCGCACCGCTGCCGAAGGATCTGCCGCCGTACGCGCCGGACAAACCGCTGCCGGTGCCGAAGATCGAGAAGAAGACGCTCGCCAACGGCCTCGAAATCTGGGTCGTGCCGCGCGACGGCCTGCCGCGCGTCGACGCGGTGCTCGCCGTGCGCAACGCCGGCTTCGCGGTCGATGATCGCAATCTGCCCGGATTCTCCGGCATGCTCGCCGGCCTGCTGACCGAAGGCTCCGCCACGCGCGATTCCAAGGCGATCGCGGAAGCCGCGCAGGCGCTGGGCGGCTCGGTCGGCGCCGGGTCCGGCAACGACGGCATCCGCGTGTTCGGCAACGCGCTGGCATCGCGCGCGCCGCAGATGCTGTCGCTGCTCGCCGAAGTGGTGCGCACGCCGACCTTCCCCGATCGCGAGGTCGAACTGGCCAAGGCCAACGCCATGCAGGGCCTCAAGGCGTCCGAAGCCCAGCCCGGCTTCCGCGCCGAGCGCGCGCTGGTCGCCGCGATCTACGGCGATCATCCCTACGCCCGCACCCAGCAGACCGAGGCCTCGATTCGCGCGGTCACGCCCGATCAGCTGCGCAGCGCGCACGCCGCGCGCTTCCGCCCGGATCGCGCGCTGCTGGTGATCGCAGGCCGGATCGAACCCGCGGCCGCGTTCCGTGCTGCCGAAGCCGCCTTCGGCGACTGGAAGGCGAGCGGCCCCGCGCTGCCCGATCCCGCCCCGGCGCGGGCCAGCGCACCGCCGCAGCGGATCCTGATCCAGCGCGACCGGAGCGTGCAGTCGGCGATCCGTCTGGGCCGGCCGGCGATCCCGGTCGCGCATCCGGACTTCTATCCGCTGCAGTTGGCCGGCACGGTGCTGGGCGGCGGTTTCAGCTCCCGGCTGATGCAGAACCTGCGCGAGGACAAGGGCTACACCTACGGCGCCGGCGGCGGCCTGTCCGCACTGCGTTTGGGCGGGCGTCTCGGCGCGCAGACCGACGTGCGCAACGAAGTCACCGGCGCGGCGCTGCAGGAAATCCGCTCGGAATTCTCGCGTCTGGGCAGCGAACCGGTGCCGGCGCAGGAGCTGGAGGACACCAAGCGCTACGTGGCCGGCGGCTATCTCATCAGCAACCAGCTGCAGGGCGCGGTCGCCAGCAGTCTCGCCTCGAACTGGCTCGCCGGCCTGCCGCCGGAATATCTCGGCCAGTACGTGCCGAACATCCGCGCGGTCACCGCCGAGCAACTGCAGGCCGCGGCCCGCAGGTACCTGGATCCGGACGGTTACAGCATCGTCGTGGTCGGCGATGCCGCGGCGATCCGCGAACAGCTCGCGCCCTACGGCCAGTTCGTCGCGCCGGCGGAGACCCCGTCTCCCTCGAACTGACCGCCAACGCGGCGCCCGCCAGCGCCCGCCGCATCGCGAACGCCGCCCCACGAGGGCGGCGTTCGCGTTTGCGGGCCGCCCGTTCGCGGAACGCTGTGCGCCGCGATCGCGCTCTGGTTCCGTATCCCGTTCTGGCAGCGAGTGCTCGGCGCCTTCATCCTCGGCGCCGTGGTCGGTTGGGGCATGGGCCCGTCCGCCAAGGATTGGTTCCAGCCGCTCGGCGATCTGTACATCACGCTGATCAGGATGATCGCGGTGCCGCTGGTGTTCTTCGCGGTGATCAACGCGGTGGCCTCGCTGCACGGCCAGAAATCGATCGCCGCGCTCGGCGGACGCACCTTCCTGTGGTTCGCGATCACCGCCGTCTTCGCGGTCGCGATCGGGCTCGGCGTCGGCACCGTGCTGCAGCCGGGCGTGCTGCAGATGCCGCTGTCGGTCGATCCGGACTTCGTGCCCAAGGACGTGCCCAGCGTCGTCCAGGTCCTGCTCAACGTGGTCCCGGCCAATCCCTTCCATGCGCTCACCGGCATCGGCACGACGAAGAATGCCGCCGGAGAAACCGTGCTCGCCGCCGGTCGCGGTTCGATCCTGCCGGTGATCTTCTTCGCCGCACTGCTCGGCTTCGCGATGGTCAAGCTCGGCGAGAAGGTCGCGCTGGCGCGCAAGCTGGTCGGCGAGGCCAACGAGATCACGATCCAGCTCACCCGTTTCGTGCTGGAAATGACCCCGATCGGCACCTTCGGCCTGATCGCCGCGCTGGTCGGCGCCTACGGCTTCGAAAAGCTGCTGCCGCTGGGCAATTTCGTGTTCGCGCTGTATCTGGCCTGCGCCCTGCACATCATCGTCGTCTACGGCGGCCTGCTGATGGCGCACGGCCTCAACCCGCTGAAATTCTTCCGCGGCGCCGCGCCGGGCATGCAGGTCGCGTTCGTCAGCTCATCGAGTTTCGCCTCGCTGCCCGTGTCGCTGAGCAGCGTCACCCGCAACCTCGGCGTCGACAAGGACTACGCCGCGTTCGCGGTGCCGCTGGGCGCCAGCATCAAGATGGACGGCTGCGGCGCGATCTATCCGGCCCTGTGCGCGATCTTCATCGCCCAGTACACCGGCACCCCGCTGAGCGCCGAGCAGTACGTGATCGTGATGCTCGCCTCCGTCCTCGGCAGCTTCGGCACCGCCGGCGTCCCCGGCACCGCCACGGTGATGGCGACGGTCGTCCTCTCCGCCGCCGGCCTGCCGCTGGAAGTCATCGGCTACCTCTTCGCCATCGACCGTATCCTCGACATGATGCGCACGATGACCAACGTCACCGGACAGATGCTGGTCCCGGTGCTCGTCGCCAAGCAGACCGGCCTGCTCGATCGCGAGGTCTACGAACGCGCGTCGAGCAATGTCGGCGTGGAGCGCGGCGAAGCCGCGTGACGCGCCTTCGAAACCCCATGTAGAGCGGATCGCAGATCCGCTGCCCACGTTTCCGCAAGCCCATGCGTCGCATGCTGCGGCCGATACGTGGTCGGCTG
>JBIJBH010000066.1:0-11364 GCA_044345315.1 Lysobacteraceae bacterium | reverse complement strand
CCCTTCCGCGGCTTCGGCGCACTCGCGCTCCGCATTGACGAAGAAATCGCGCTGGATATCGGCGAAGGCGCGGAAGCCCTCGCGGGCCAGTTCGAGAATGCGCTCGCGCGGTTCCGGGCGATAGCGCGCGGCCAGTTCCAGCGACTTCATCGCCTCGGCCAGATGTTCGGCCTCGACGCCCTGCGATTCGAAGGTGGCGTGGATCGTGATCCAGGCATAGGCGTGCACCAGTTTGCCGCCGAGTTCGACCCGGAAATCGCGTTCGCGCAGGTATTGATAGAAGCCCTCGTGGTGGCGCTCGCCGCGGAACACCCGATCGATGATCGCGTACTCGCGATCGGCCATCGACTCGGACGCGATGTGGGTGCCGATCGAACGGATCAGCGCCTCGGCATCGTGGGCGACGCTGCCGTAGCAGATGAAGGTCCGCGCGACGACATCCTCCAGCCAGGCCGGCGGCTCCGACAGCGCATCGCGTTCGGCCAGCGAGAGCCCGGCGTAATCGGCTGCGGCCTTGCGCATGGCCTGGGCGAGGGTGCGGTGCGGGACGCGGTGGCCCTTGTCGAGATGTTCGTCGACGGTGGCATCGAGCACATGACCGGCGACATCCATCCCGCGCACCGCCTGCGCGCGGTCGGGTTCGGCCGGGTCGAGGAACAGGTCCTGCGATTGACCGATGTTGCCGGAGAGTTTGGCGACCAGCGCGCCGGCGTAACCGTTCCAGCGCGTGTAGCGGTCGACGAACAGGAACTGCGCCAGCGGGCTGCGCGCCGCGGCGTCGCAGGCGCGGCGCACGGCGGCTTCCATCGCCGCCAGTTCCGCGGGGGACTGGAACTCATCGAGACTGAACATCGACCCTCCGGGGGCGGGGTGGGGCTTTCTGTATCGACGGACGGCAGGGCCGTGTCAAGTGCGGGCCGAGAGCGCACAAAAACGAAGGCCCGCGCGATGCGCGGGCCCCGGTTCTGCCGCCGGCTTCCGAATGATCAGAAATGCGGCTTTTCCGCTTCCGGCGTGGCGTTGTAGCGCTCGATCGATTCGAGGATGATCGCCTTGGCTTCCTCGGCGTCGCCCCAGCCGTCCAGCTTGACCCACTTGCCCTTCTCCAGATCCTTGTAGTGCTCGAAGAAGTGGCCGATGCGCTCCAGCCAGTGTTCGCTGACCTGGCCGATATCGCTGATGTGCTTGTAGCCGGAGAAGACCTTGTCGACCGGTACCGCCAGCAGCTTCTCGTCGCTGCCGGCCTCGTCCTTCATCCGCAGCACGCCGACCGGGCGCACCCGGATCACCGAGCCGGGGATCAGCGGCAGCGGCAGGATCACCAGCACGTCGGCCGGGTCGCCGTCGCCGCAGAGGGTGTGCGGGATGTAACCGTAGTTGCAGGGGTAGCGCATGGGGGTGGAGAGGATGCGGTCCACGAAGATCGCGCCGGTCTCCTTGTCCACCTCGTACTTGACGGGCTCGGCGTCCTTGGGGATCTCGATGATGACGTTGACTTCTTCCGGCGGGTTCTTGCCGGTGGGGACGAGGTCCAGGCCCATTGCGGTGTCCAATCGATGCGGTGAGGGCGCGCATTCTACGCCTCCGGATGCTGCGTCGCAGCATCCGGAGGCGGGGCATGGGCCGATGCCTGCGTCGTGGGGTGGATGTCTGCGAGCCGCCCGTTGGTAGTGGGTGTCCCGGAGTCCCCCCTGTCCCGTAGTCCCCGGCAGTGGGTGTCCTCGAATCCTTCCCCGTCCCCGAATCCGAGTCCGGTCCCAGAGTTCGTCCCGAAAAGTGGGTGTCCCTGAATCCCCTACTGTCCCAAATGAAAGTGTCCCGAAAAGCTGGTTTCCCGGATCGAATGCGCTGCTAGTGGGTGTCTCGCCGGAGTCCCCGGAGTCAATCCCGGAAAAGTGGGTGTCCCCGAATCCCTTCCCCCAGAAAAGTGGGTGTCCCCGAATCCCGCGGCCCGTTGGTAGTGGGTGTACCGGAGTCCCCAGAGTCCCCGGAGTCAATCCTGGAAAAGTGGGTGTCCCCGAATCCGAGTCCGGTCCCAGAGTTCGTCGCGAAAAGTGGGTGTCCCCGAATCCCTTCCGAATCCCTTCCGAATCCCACCGTCCAAAACAAGAACGGCGGCCCTGCGGCCGCCGTTCGGGATGCGCTGCAGGAAAACGGCTTACTGCACCGTGATCTCCACCCGCCGGGCCTCGTCGGGGTCGGTGCCGCCGGCGGTCGCCTGCGGCTTCTCCAGGCTGATCCGGTCCGCGGCGATGCCGGCCTTGACCAGCGCGTCGCGCACGGCTTCGGCGCGCTGTCTGGCGAGTTCGGCGTTCTTCGCCGGGTCGCCGCTGGTGTCGTGATAGCCGGAGATCGTGGCCTTGGCCTCCTGACTGCCCTTCAGCACCATCACCGCACGCGCCATCGCGGTCTCGGCATCGGCCGGCAGCGCGGCCGAGCCCGAGGGGAAGTACAGCCGTGCGGTGCGGCTGGGGTCGCTGGCACCGGTCGCTTCGCCGGCCGCGGCGGCCTGCACTTCGGCCGGGCTGACCGCGTCCGGGCTCTGCTGGGCGGCCGCCGCCGCCGCGGCCGCCGCTGCGGCCTGCGCCGCCGCGGTGGCCAGCTCGACCTGTTCGGCGTGATCCGCCGGCACGCCGGTGCTGGCGGCCTTGTCGATCGGCAGCAGCGGCACCAGCAGCAGGGCGACGATGTTGATGATCTTGATCAGCGGGTTGATCGCCGGGCCGGCGGTGTCCTTGTACGGGTCGCCGACGGTGTCGCCGGTGACCGCGGCCTTGTGCGCCTCGCTGCCCTTGCCGCCGTGGTGGCCTTCCTCGATGTACTTCTTGGCGTTGTCCCAGGCGCCGCCGCCGGTGCACATCGAGATCGCCACGAACAGGCCGGTCACGATCGTGCCCATCAGCAGGCCGCCGAGGGCCGCCGGTCCGAGGATCAGGCCGACCAGGATCGGGATGATCAGCGGCAGCAGCGAGGGCAGGATCATTTCCTTGATCGCGGCGCGGGTCAGCAGGTCCACGGCCTTGTCGTATTCCGGCTTGCCAGTGCCTTCCATGATCCCCTTGATGTCGCGGAACTGGCGGCGCACTTCCTCCACCACCGCACTGGCGGCGCGGCCTACCGCCTGCATCGCGTAGGCGCCGAACAGGTAGGGAATCAGGCCCCCGATCAGCAGGCCGATCAGCACGTCGGGCCGGTCGATCGAGAAATCGACCGTATTGGCGCCGAACTTTTCGTCCAGCTTGTGCGCGTAATCGGCGAACAGCACCAGCGCGGCGAGGCCGGCCGAGCCGATCGCGTAGCCCTTGGTGACGGCCTTGGTGGTGTTGCCCACCGCGTCCAGCGCATCGGTGGTCTTGCGGATTTCAGGGCCCAGCTCCGACATTTCGGCGATGCCGCCGGCGTTGTCGGTGATCGGGCCGTAGGCGTCGAGCGCGACGATCACGCCGGCCATCGAGAGCATCGACACCGCGGCGACCGCGATGCCGAACAGTCCGGCCAGTTCGTAGCAGCCCCAGATCGCCGCGGCCACCGCCAGCACCGGCGCGGCGGTCGACTTCATCGACACCGCCAGACCCGCGATCACGTTCGTGCCGTGGCCGGTTTCGGATGCCTTGGCCACATCCTGCACCGGCTTGTACTCGGTGGCGGTGTAGTACTCGGTGATCACCACCATCGCCGCGGTCAGCGCCAGACCGATCAGCGCGCAGTAGAAGACCTCGCGGGCGTTGGTCTGGATCATCGCGTCGGTGACGAACCAGAAACCGACCGCGGACAGCGCGCCGGCCACGATCAGGCCCTTGTACAGCGCCTTCATGATCTTGCCGTCGCTGCCAACCTTCACGAAGAAGGTGCCGACGATCGAGGCGACGATCGACACCGCGCCCAGCACCATCGGGTACATCACGCCGCCGTTGCCGTAGGTCGCGAAGGAGATGCCGGCGATCAGCATCGCCGCGACCACGGTGACCGCGTAGGTCTCGAACAGGTCCGCGGCCATGCCGGCGCAGTCGCCGACGTTGTCGCCGACGTTGTCGGCGATCACCGCCGGGTTGCGCGGATCGTCCTCGGGGATGCCGGCCTCGACCTTGCCGACGAGATCGGCGCCGACGTCCGCGCCCTTGGTGAAGATGCCGCCGCCCAGTCGGGCGAAGATCGAGATCAGCGACGAACCGAAGGCCAGGCCGATCATCGGCTGCAGCGCGGCCTTGATCGAGGCTTCGTCGGTGGCGCCCTTGCCGACCAGGAAGTAGTAGCCGGCCACGCCGAGCAGGCCCAGGCCGACCACCAGCATGCCGGTGATCGCGCCGCCGCGGAAACTCACCGCCAGCGCGTCGTTCAGGCCCTTGGTCGCGGCCTGCGTGGTGCGCACGTTGGCGCGCACCGAGACGAACATGCCGATGAAGCCGGCGAGACCGGACAGGATCGCGCCGATCGCGAAACCGATCGCGGTCGGCCAGCCGAGGCCGGGCACCAGCCCGATCACCAGGAACAACACGACGCCGACGATGGCGATGGTGGTGTACTGCCGGCGCAGATACGCGCCCGCGCCTTCCTGGATCGCCGCCGCGATGCGCTGCATCCTCTCGTTGCCGGTCGGCTGGGCGATGATCCATCGCGCCGACAGGATGCCGTACAGGATTGCGACGGCCGCAGCGGCGATCGCGATCCAGATTGCGTGTTGCTCGAGCATGAAACCCTCCCCGGATTCGTGAATTGAGACAGCGAAAGAACGCAGAACCAACGATGCGGAACGAAGCGATGCGCGACGCGATGACGCTGAACCCGCCGAGTGCGCGGGACGGATGCTCGCCCGTGTCCCCGCGGGCATCCGGCCGACTATGGCATAGGCCGCACCCGCGGTGGAACCGGGCGGACCGCGACCACGGTCGCGTCCCGACGCACGGGGCCCGAGCCAGCCCGGGTTCACCCGGGGTCGGGCAGTGTCGGGGCTCCGTCCGCCCGGAGTCGCCGATGTCCCGTCCTGCCGTCGCCGGCTTCTTCGCGTCGTCCCGATTCGCCCGCTGCGCGCTGGCTGCGGCCCTGCTGGCGCCTGGCCTGGCCCTTGGCCAGAGCGCTGCGCCCGCTCCCGAAATCCGCCGCGAGCCCTATCCGCCGCAGGCGCCGGGCAGCGTCCACACCATCCGCATCCTGCCCGAGGCCTGCGCGTATCTGCAGGGCGGGTTCGCCGCCCCGGCGGGCGCTGAAGGCCCGATCTATCGCTACGGCGCGCGCCGCACCGCGGGCCGCTGCCAGCCGCGGGCGCGGCTGGTGGATCCGGCCCAGGCCCGGCCGTCGGCCGCGTCCGGCTGGGTCCTCAACGACCTGATCCGCATTCCCAATGCCGATTGCCCCGCGCAGCAGGCGGTGATCCGGGTTTGGCGCAAGCCCGCGGACACGGCGGCGCTGCGGCCCGATGCCCAGGGCCGGCCGCGGATCTATCTGGAAGAGGCGAAACGGCGCGCCGAGTCGGGGGCGCTGCCGTCGCTGCCGCAGTACGCGGCGGTGCTGGAGATCGAAGGCCGCGGCTGCGTCCCCGCCGCCCGTTGAAGGCGACCGGCGCCATCGCGGCGCCGGTCGCGGCCGGTCAGGGCGTCGGTGTGTCGGTCTTGGGCGTGTCGGCGGCCGGCGTTTCAGCGGCCGGCGTGTCCGTGGCCGGCGCTTCGGCCGCCGGCGGAGCGGCCGGGTCGGCCGTCGGTTCGGTGCTCGCGGCCGGCGGCGGGGCGGTCGGCGCGGCGCCGGGCTGCAGGCGGGCGAGCGGATTGAGGTACTCGGCCGGGATCGCCGGAATCTTGTCCTCGGGGATCCGGAAATGTTCCTTGGCCAGCAACTGCACGCACAGCCAACCCAGGCTGGTCAGCACATCCTTGGTCAGCTGCGCGCGGTTGGCGCGCATGTCCTCGAGCTTGGGCCGGATCGGGTTGGACTGGGTATTGGCGCCGCAGTAGGTCTGGCTGAGCTGCTTGCCGGTCTTGGCGTCGATCAACTGCAGTTCGCCCGACCAGCCGATCCAGTACTCGCCCCACGACGCCGGGTAGTAGGCGTAGCTCCAGGCGTGCGTGCGCACCGACAGGATCACGTCGCTGTTCGGATGCAGCTTGGCGATCTTGGCCGGCTTCTTTTCTTCCGTGATGGTGGTGTCGACGGGCTGCACCTGCAGGCCGTAGTGCGACTGCAGCAGCGGCGCGAGCTGGGCGCGCAGCAGCACTGCGGGATCCTCGATGCCGTTTTCGGCGACGAAGTCGTTGCCGGCCTTGATCATGGCGCCCGCACCGAGCAGGCCGAAGCCGGCCTTACCGGCGGTCATGGCCACGAACGAACCCGGCTTGTGCAGCGTCACCGCCGCGGTCTTGCCCTGCAGCGCGGCGGCATCGGCCTCGCTCAGCAGGATCGGTTTCTTGGCCGCGAAGGCGGCGGCCGGCAGCAGGCACAGCGAAAGAGCCAGGACGAACCCGGCGCGGGAGAGCGGAATCTTCAAAGTGGTATCCCCGGAAGTTGCGAAAGACGCGCCGCAGACGTGCCGCAATGGGCATCGGCGCCGCCGCATTCTCGGTCGTGCCCGTCGCAACCGCAACGCGGGCCGGCCGCTTCCGGGGGGACGGGCTCAGCCGCCCAGGCGCAGCCCCGCCGAGCGCAGGAACGCATCGATGTCGCGGGTGTAGGCCGCGTCCAGGCCCAGCAGCCGGTTGATCTGCGCGTGATTCAGCTCCTTCGGCAGCAGCTCGGCGCGTCCGCCGAAGCCCCGGGCCTTCTCGACGAAGGCGCGGTTCTCGGCGCAGGCGACGGCCCGCGCGGCGGCGCAGACCGCCAGCACCGGCGCGGTGCGCGCCTGCAGCTGATGCATCGGCGAGGCGGCCTGCCAGAACGCCGGGTCGCGGCCGAAGGCGTTGTCGAAAATCGCTTTGCCGCGGCCGGACTCCAGGGTCGAGACCACATCGATCGCGCCGGCATCCAGCAGCACGGTCGCGCGCCACGGGCGCACGCCGGCCTCCTCCGCGATCCGCGGCGATGCCGCCAGCAGCGCGATCAGATGCGCGCCGGCGGAATGCCCCATCAGCGCGAACGCCTCGGGGTCGCCGCCGCGCCGCGCGACCTCGCGCTGCGCCGCGGCCAGTGCGCGGGCCACGTCGCGCGCCTGTTCGACCGGATCGGCGTCGGGCACCAGTCGATAGTTGGTCGAGATCACGAACGCCCCGGCCGCGGTCCAGTGCGCGGCCTTCGCGCCCAGCGCCTGACGCTTGTCGCCCAGCCGCCAGCCGCCGCCGTGCACGAAGAACACGGTGGACGCGCCGCGCGGGTTCGCCGGCGCATGCAGATCGAAACGCTGACGCGGATGCGGTCCGTAGGCGATGTCGGCTTCGATCGCGGCCGGACGCGTCGCTTCCGATGCCGACAGGACCGCCGCGCTGGCCGATTCGCGCTGCAGCGCGCCGATCGCCAGCACCACCAGGAACACGAACGACGGCCAGGGCAGGCGCCGGCGCAGCGCGCTCATCGCTGCGGCTCCTGTCCGCCGCGACGCTGTCCGCCGCCCTGCTCTCCGGCGGGATGCTGTCCGCCACGATGCTGTCCGCCGCGATGCTGACGCAGCCATTCGCGACGCTGTTCCGGCGGCATCGTGCGCAGTTTTTCGCGCAGCGCGGCGCGCTGCTCGGGCGTCATTCCGCGGGTCTGTTCGTAGGCGGCGCGCGCGCGCTGACGCTGCTCGGGCGTCATCTGCTCGAACCGGCGCTTGCCCTGCTGCGCCCGCGCCCGCTGTTCGGGACTCATCTGCCGCCAGCGCTCGGCGTGCTGCAGCATCCGCGCGCGCTGCGCCGGATCGCGGTTCCAGCGGTCGCGCATCACCGCGATCATCGCCTCGCGCTGCTGCGGGCTCAGCTGGTCCCACTCCGGCAACGACTGCGCGCTGCGCGGCGACGCACCCGCGGGCGGCGTCTGCGCCGCCGCCGGCAAGGCCGCAACGGCCAGCGCGAATGCGAACAGGAAGGAGAGTGCGCGACGATTCATAGGACCTCCGTGAGCCCGGCCAGGTCCTCGTCCGACCCCAGCCACAGATAGAAATCGGGTGTTTCCTCGAAGCCGGCGAACGCGGCTTCGGCCTCCGCGTCGTCGAACTCCGCCGCCAGCCAGGTATCGGGCAGGGCGTCGACCTCGATCGGGTCGGGTGTCGCTCCGGTCGCCAGCGGGCTTGCGTCCGCCGCCGGTGCATCGGTGTCCGCGACGACCGGGTTCGCGATGGCCGGTGCGGTGCTGTCGGGAGCCGGTGCGGGCGTCGTGATGTCGGTTCCCGGCGTCGTCGTAGCCGGCAACGCCGCGAGACCGCCGTCGGTCGGCGCGACCTGCGTCCCGTCGACCTCGCGCTGCAGGAAAATCCCGACCGCCAGCGCCAGCAGCGCCGCGCTGCCCACGGCCATCAGCCCCCAGGATCGAACCCGCGCCGGACGGGGCCCGGCCAGCGCCGCGCGGCGCCGCTGCGCCAACTGCGCGCGCACCTGTGGAGAAAGGCGCTCCAGCGCGACCGCATGCGCTTCGCGCGCGGCGGCGTCGAAGCGATCGGTGTGGTGGCCGGTGTCGGTGTCGTGACCGGGGCTCATCGGAATTCCTCCAACTGTTTCTGCAGCGATTCGCGGGCGCGGGAGAGGTGGGTTTTCACCGACCCCTCGCTGCAGCCCATGATCCGCGCGGTGGTGGCGACATCGCAGTCCTCCAGCACGCGCAGGGTGAACGCCTCGCGCTGGCGCGCGGGCAGGGTGCGCAGGGCCACGGCCAGCCGCGCGTAGGTCTCGCGCCGGTCGTGCATGCCCGACGGGTCCGGGCCGTCGTCGGCGACGCGTTCGGTCCAGTCGACCGCGTCCTCGTCGCCGCCCGCGCGCGCCGGCGCCAGCCAGCGCAGCCGGAACAGGCTGCGCCGCTGCAGATCCACGATCCGGCTGCGCAGGATGCTCCAGAACAGCGGCGTCCACTCCGCCGGCGGACGGTCGCGATAGCCCATCATCCGGATCATCGCGTCCTGCACCGCGTCCAGCGCGTCCTCGCGGTGGCGCAGGCCCAGTTCGGCGAAGCGGAACGCCCGCGCCGAGATGCCCTCGAGGAAGGCATCGAAAGAAAAGCCCTCGGCCGCCACCGGGGAGGAAGCGGCCGAGGGAACGCGTTGGCCGGTGTCCGGACTCACGCGGTCAAGCATAGAGCGGGGAAGGGCATCGCTGGCGCTGCCGTCGGCCATGGCGCGGTCGGTCCGGGCTCAATGACGGCGGTCCCAGCGGCGGTCGAAGCGCTCGCCGCGGCGGTCCCAGCGGTTGTCGGCGCGGTCGCCGCGCTGGTCCAGACGGTGCTCGATCCGGTCGCCGCGGTGATCGAACTGCGCGGCGCGGCGCTCGTGGCCGCGGTCCTCGGCGATCTCGGCCCGGCGATCGAGGCGTTCGTCGATCAGGTCGCCGCGGCGGTCGTACTGCGCATCGATGCGGTCGCCGCGACGGTCGAACCGCTGTTCGACGCGATCGCCGCGGTCGGCGGCGTGGGCGGTATCGGCGGCCAGCGTCCCGAGACAGGCGCTGAGGGCAAGGGCGGAAGCGAGCAGGGCTTTCATGGGCTGTCCTTCGGTGAGGGAGGGGCGTGCCGGCCGGCGTGGAGGGAAACGCCCGGCCCGCGCGCCGGTTGACAGCCCCGTCGTCGGACCCTCGCACAACCCGTTCATCCCGCGGTTATGATGCCGACAGCCCCCTTTGGATCGAGGAATGCCCGTGGATGGTTTCGTCGCGCTCTACATCTTCATGCTGGCGGCGATCGCCGGCCACGTCATCATTTCGCGCGTGCCGGTCATCCTGCACACCCCGCTGATGTCCGGCAGCAACTTCATCCACGGCATCGTCCTGATCGGCGCCATGGTCGTGCTCGGCCACGCCGACACCACGCTGGAGAAGGCCGTCGGCTTCATCGCCGTGTTCCTGGGCGCCGGCAACGCCGCCGGCGGCTACATCGTCACCGAGCGCATGCTCGAGATGTTCAAGTCCTCGAAGAAGGAGGGCAAGGCATGAGCGTCGAGGAGATCCTGTCGCTGCTGGTCAAGACCAGCTACTTCGTCGCCGCCACGCTGTTTCTGCTCGGCCTGCAGCGCATGGCCTCGCCCAAGACCGCGCGCAGCGGCATCCAGTGGGCCGGCGCCGGCATGGTCCTGGCCACAGTCGCCACCCTGTTCCTGCCCGGCCTGCACAACGTCGGCCTGATTGTCGCCGCGATCGTCCTCGGCACGGCCCTCAACTGGGTCTGGGGCAAGAAGGTCGCGATCACCGACATGCCGCAGATGGTCGCCCTGTTCAACGGCATGGGCGGCGGCTCGGCCGCGGCCATCGGCGCGGTGGAACTGCTGCGTTACTCCGACGGCAGCAAGGCCCCGAACACCGTCACCCTCTCGCTCGCGGTGATCGGCGCCCTGATCGGCGCGGTCTCGCTCACCGGTTCGATCATCGCCTGGGCCAAGCTCGACGGGCGCATGGACAAGCGCTACACCTTCCCCGGCCAGCAGATCTTCAACGCCCTGGTCGCGCTGGCCTCGGTCGGCCTCGGCGTCGCCGCGCTGATCACGCTCGATCCGGTCTTCATCATCGCCTTCTTCATCGCCGCGCTCGCGCTCGGCGTGCTGATGACCCTGCCCATCGGCGGCGCCGACATGCCGGTGGTGATCTCGCTCTACAACGCCTTCACCGGCCTCGCCGTCGCCTTCGAAGGTTACGTGCTGGGCAACGAAGCGCTCATCATCGCCGGCATGATGGTCGGCGCCGCCGGCATGCTGCTGACCAAGCTCATGGCCAAGGCGATGAACCGCTCGATCGGCTCGGTGCTGTTCTCAAACTTCGGCGCCACCGGCGAAGCGCAGGCCATCACCGGCAGCCAGAAGCCGATCGAGGCCAGCGACGTCGCCGCGATGATGGCCTTCGCCGAGCGCGTGGTGATCGTGCCCGGCTACGGCATGGCCGTGGCCCAGGCCCAGCACAAGATCTGGGAACTCAGCCAGCGCCTGATCGAACGCGGCGTGAAAGTGAAATTCGCGATCCACCCCGTCGCCGGCCGCATGCCCGGGCACATGAACGTGCTGCTGGCGGAAGCGGGCGTGCCCTACGACCTGATCGTGGACATGGACGACATCAACCCCGAGTTCGCCAATACCGATGTATCGCTGGTGATCGGCGCGAACGACGTGGTGAACCCGGTGGCGAAGACCGACCCGGCGTCACCGATCTACGGCATGCCGATTCTCGATGTGGTGAATTCGAAAAACACCATCGTCATCAAGCGCGGCAAGGGCACCGGCTTCGCGGGGATCGAGAATGCGTTGTTCTATGCGGACAACACGCGGATGTTGTATGGCGA
>JBIJBH010000451.1:0-3173 GCA_044345315.1 Lysobacteraceae bacterium | reverse complement strand
CTTCCTTGCCGAAGCCGAGCGCCGCCAATCCCAGCAATGCGGTCGCCGCCGCGCCCAGCAGCAGCCGCGACAGCGTTTCGCGCAGCGGCGGGCGCCAGTCGATCCGCACCCACCACAGCAGCGCCGCCGGCAGCGCGCCGAACAGGCCGATCGCGATCAGCATGCGCAGGTTGAGCCATTCGGCGGCCTCGCGCGGATCGGTCTCGTAGACGCTGGCGAGCGCGTGACGGTCGATCACCGCGCCGTAGTCGCCGATGAAATGCGCCGCGCCGGCCGCCAGCACCAGCACCGCGGCCAGACCCGGACGCATCAGTCGCGGCAGCCCCAGCGGCAGCAGCATCAGCAGGGTCAGCGCGAACAGCGCGACCGCCACCGCGGCAAGCACGCCTGCGGCGTGCATGCCCGACAGCGGCTGCGCCTCGAACACGATGCGCCAGAAGGGCGCGTTGAGCGCGACGACGATGAACGCGGCGACGAGCAAGAGAACGGAGTTGGCGCGCAGCAGCGGGCGCGCGGGCAATCGGAAGCTCGGCATACGGCGCATCCTGCGCCGCATGCCTTAGCGCAGCATGAGGACAAACGGAATAATTCGCGAGTTTTCCGTCAGCGTTGCGTTAAGCCGACGCCGTTGCCGGTGTCGGTGTCGGCGCGGCTCACTTCAGGGTGCGCTCGTACAGCTCCAGGATTCGCCGGTACTGGTCGTACCACGACTGCGGACGGGTGTAGCCGTGACGCTCCAGCGGATAGCTCGCCAGCTCCCAGTCGTGCTTGCGCAGTTCGATCAGACGCTGCGCCAACATCACCGAATCCTTGTAGAACACGTTGTCGTCCATCATGCCGTGGGCGATCAGCAGGTGGTCCTGCAGTTGGTCGGCGAACTCCAGCGGCGAGCTGCGCTTGAACGCGTCCGGGTCGAGTTCCGGGGTGTTGAGGATGTTGCTGGTGTATTCGTGGTTGTACTGCGACCAGTCGGTGACCGGGCGCAGCGCAGCGCCGGCCTTGAACACGCCGGGTTTCTTGAACAGCGCCATGAAGGTCATGAAGCCGCCGTAGCTGCCGCCGTAGATGCCGGCGCGGTCGCGGTCGCCCTGGCGGGTGTCGACCAGCCAGTCGAGGCCGTCGAGATAGTCCTCCAGCTCCGGCGTGCCCATCTGCCGGTAGATCGCGGTGCGCCAGTCGCGGCCGTAGCCCTCGGAGGCGCGGAAGTCCAGATCCAGCACGATGTAGCCGCGCTGCACCAGCAGGTTGTGGAACATCTGTTCGCGGAAATACACCGGCCAGCGGTCGTGCACGTTCTGCAGGTAGCCGGCGCCGTGCACGAACATCACGATCGGATAGCGCCTGCCCGGTTCGAGCGTTTTCGGGCCGTAGTACTTGCCCCAGATCGTGCCGGCGCCGTGCTTCGACGGCACCTGCACGATCTCCGGCGCGATCCAGTCGATCGCGCGGAACGCCGCGCTGCGGGTGTCGGTGAGCTCGCGCGCGGCGCCGGCGTCGTCGACCACCGCCAGCTGCGGCGGCAGGTCGCTGTCGGAATGACGCACCAGCAGGCGCGCGCCGTCGGGCGATTCGACGAAATCCTCGACCCCATCGAGCGCGGTCAGTTCGCGCACCGTGCCGCCGGCGACCGGGACCTCGCAGACTTCGTAATCGCCCGGCCACGCGCGGTTGCACAGGAAGCGGAAGCGCGCGCCGTCGGCGGACAGCGCCGGCGCCGAGACTTCCCACTTCCCGGATGTCAGCGCGCGCGCTTTCCCCGCGCCGTCCACGGCGAGCGTGTACAGATGCGACCAGCCGCTCTCCTCGGACAGATACCAGAGCGTGCGACCGTCGCGCAGCCAGCCGAATTCGTTGAAGTTCCAGTTGATCCAGGCCGGATCGGTGAGCCGATGCCGCGGCTGCAGCTTCGCGCCGGCGAGATCGACCGTCGCGATCCAGCGATCCTTGTTGTCGATCGCGCGCACCAGCACCGCGACGTTGCGGCCGTCGGCGCTCCAGTGGATCGCCGGGCCGGTGCCGTCGCCGTCGGTCTCGATCCGCACCGGACGCTCGCCCTTCAGCGGCTCCAGCTTCGCGGCCTTGCGCAGCTCGGCCAGCGGATCGATGGCGATGCCGGGCAGGGTGTCGAACTTCAGCTCGCTCGCTTTCGCCTGATCGATGTCGACCAGCCACAGCCGGTGCGGCAGCGGCGCGTTGCGGCCGACGCGGGTGCGGACTTCCTCGAATTCCTCGTAGCCCGATTCGGTGACGTACTTCGGCATCTTGCCGGCCTGGCCGGCTTCGGCGCCCTTGGCGGTGGTCACCACCAGCAGCCACTTGCCGTCCGGCGACAGCGCGCTGTCGGCGATCTCCACGCCCTTGCCCAGATACACCGGCAGCGGCGCGCGGGTCGGGTCGGCGCGACGCCAGGCCAGCTCCTGCGCGCGCGCGGCTTCGCGGCGTTCGCGATCCTCGCGCAGGGTGTCGATCAGGCGCAGCTGGCGATCGCGCAGATCGTCCGCGGGCGGCGCCTTGGCCGGATCGTCCGCGGCCAGCACGTTCGCGCCCTGTACGGTGCCGGTCGCCGTGGTCCAGCGAAACCAGTCGTTGCCCGCGCGCCACACCAGCGCACCGTCGCGGCTCCACTGCGGACGCGATTCCTGCGCCTCGCTGCGGGTGAGTTGGGTGAGCGCGCCGCTGCGCAGATCGCGCACGAAGATGTCGCCGTTGCGCGCGAACGCCATCCGCGCCCGGCTCGCGTCGAACGCCGGCCGCGCCGCGTCGAGCGCCGCGCGGTCGCCGTCGCCGACCTTCGCCGGCGCGCCGCCGGCCGCGGGCACCGACCAGACATCGCGGATGATCGCGCCGTCGCGCTTGCGGGTGTACAGGGCGCTGCGACCGTCCCAGGACCACCACATCTGCTCGACGCCGTTCCCGATCCAGTCGGGGTCGGCCATGATCCGGTCGAGGGTGAGCGGCTCGGCCGGCTGGGCGAGGGCGGTCGGCGCGAAGGCGTGACCGACCGCGAGCAGCAGGCCGGCGGCGACGGCGGACAGACGGAACGGAGCAGGGCGGCGGATGCGCATGGCGGGACGGGCCGTGGACGGAACCGCTGAGCTTAGCCCGCCGTCGGCGGCGCGCCCCCGGGCCGATGGTCACGCCCGCCGCTCGTCCTCCGCCCGGACAACGTCGCA
>JBIJBH010000059.1:0-11790 GCA_044345315.1 Lysobacteraceae bacterium | reverse complement strand
CGCCCTGCGCGAAATGCACCGCGTGCTCAAGGTCGGCGGCCAGGCCCGCGTCCTCGAATTCTCCGAAGTCACCGCCGAGTGGTTCAAACCGATCTACGACTTCCACTCGTTCAGGATCCTGCCGCGCCTCGGCAAACTGTTCGCCGACGACAGCGACAGCTACCAGTACCTCGCCGAATCCATCCGCAAACACCCGCCTCAGGACGCGCTCAACACGATGATGGAAACCGCCGGCTTCGAACGCTGCGGCTACCGCAACCTCTCCGCGGGAATCGTGGCGATCCATACGGGGTATCGGGTGTAGGGGAGATCATGCATCGGGAAGTGCACAAGCTTCCCGAACATTCGGTTGATCTCGGTTGAAGCGAAAGGCTGGGTCCCGGCCTACGCCGGGATGACGGCAGTCGAGCCACTCGCGGACGCGAACAGCACGATATTGTCAAGGATCTTCGTGAATTGACGTGGGTTGGTTTGCCGGGGCAGTGTTCGAGATTGCACTGCATCGGCGCTGTGGTTTTCGCTCTTCCGTCAAGTATGCGCGCCGATGACGATTGCCGACCCGGAGGGCGACGCGCAGGGATGCGCGTCGTTTTCCGACCGAGCCAAGGATTGGCGAGTCGGAAAATCCCCGTAGCGCCAAAGACCTTAGGTTTGCTCTGTCGAGGAAGGCCTTTTTCTTTGGTCACTTTCTTTTTGGCCAGAAAAAGAAAGTGACCCGGCCGCGCAGCGGACGGAAGCTTTGGGTTTTGCTCGTCGCGCCAGCGCGTCGGACTTCGCTCGTATCGGCGAACGATGCGCGATGGCGCCATCAACGGCCAATAACCCGCTTTTTTCGACACGGCAGACGCTGTTGACACTTGATCGATACCCAAACCGATCCACGAATTTCAACAATCTGCTGCTGCCTGGATCGATGGCGCTCGATCACCGCGAAAATGCCTTGCGATATTCGCGCGGCCCGATTCCGGTCCGGCGCACGAGTTGCCGATGGAAGTGGCCGAGGGTCGGGAATCCGCAGCGCAGCGCGATCTCGGCGATGG
Source organism: Lysobacteraceae bacterium (assembly GCA_044345315.1). GTDB lineage: Bacteria > Pseudomonadota > Gammaproteobacteria > Xanthomonadales > Xanthomonadaceae > Lysobacter_I. Next base: position 10,750 of record JBIJBH010000059.1, on the reverse strand, counting down.
GGCGTTGCGACTGGCGCAGCAGCAGACAGGCTTCGGCGATGCGGACATCGTTGAGGTAGACGGAGAACGGCCGGCCGACGCGGCGCTGGAAGGCCCGGCTGAAGGACGCCGGCGCGACGCTGAGCCGGCGTGCGCCTTCCTCCACGCGCAGCGGTTGGGCGAAATCGCGGTGGATCCACGCCAGCACGCGGCCGAGGCGGGCGTCATCGTCCGGCGTGACGTGCGGCTGAGGCCCCGGGGCGAGCCGCACGACGCCGTCGCCGGCTGCCGCGATCCGTCCCAGCAGGGCGAGCGCGCCTCCGAGGCGTTCCAGACCCTGTACCGCGCCGAGCGCCCGCAGCTCGCCGATGACGGACGCCCGTCGGTCGCCCTCGAACACGATCGGCCGGGCGCCGACGTCCCAGAGCGCCGCCAGGGCCCGCACTTCGGGCAGCGCGACCAGCGCTGGCGGCACGCGCAGGTGCAACACCCGGGCCGAGGCGCGCGCGTCGTCGCCGCGGCTCCACCAGACGTGCGGCACGTGCGGCGGCACCAGCACCACGTCGCCCGCGGCGAAGGGCGACACCTGCCCGTCGATCACCCGGACGCCTGCGCCTTCGCGGATCCACGTCAGTTCCAGGGCGTCGTGGTGGTGATAGGCGCCGTCGAAGCGTGGCTGGTCCACATCGAGCACATGGGCTGTGGCCGTGTCGTGCGCAATCGGTTCCCGGTACGCCCGCATGTCCGCCTCGAAAAGACAGAATCGGCACAGTATGGGCCATCCCGGAACCCCGACGCATCGCGGGCGCCGGCCATCCTGTCGCGGCCTCTCCGACCCCATCGCCGATGCCGACTTTGCCTGCCGCTCACGCCCCCGAACTCGGCCCCGCCCCGTGGTGGCGCGGGGCGGTGCTGTATCAGGTCTACCTGCGCAGCTACGCGGACGGGAACGGCGACGGCATCGGCGATCTGCCCGGACTGATCGCCCGCCTCGACCACATCGTGTCGCTCGGCGTCGACGGTCTGTGGCTCGGCCCGTTCCACCCGACGCCCGACCGCGACTTCGGCTACGACGTGAGCGACTACCGCGCGGTCGATCCGCGCTTCGGCACGCTCGACGATCTCGACACCCTGCTGCGCGAGGCCCACGCCCGCGGCCTGAAGGTCATCATCGACCAGGTGTGGAGCCACACCGCGGCCGAGCACGCGTGGTTCGAGGAGAGCCGCGCCTCGCGCGACAACCCCAGGGCCGACTGGTACGTGTGGGCCGATGCGCGCGCCGACGGCAGCCCGCCGAACAATTGGCAGAGCTGGATGGGCGGCCCGGCCTGGCGCTGGGAACCGCGTCGCGGCCAGTACCACCTGCACAACTTCCTGCCGACGATGCCCGACCTCAATCTGCACCATCCCGAGGTGCAGGCGGCCATCCTCGACATCGCCGACTTCTGGCTGTCGCGCGGCGTCGACGGGTTCCGGCTCGACACCGCGAACCTGTATTTCCACGACCGCCAACTGCGCGACAACCCGCCGCTGCCGCCGGAGCGTCGGGGCAGCAGCCCGGTGACGATGCAGGAGCATCGCTACAACGCCGATCAGCCCGAGACCTTGCCCTTCCTCGAAGCGCTGCGTCGTCGGATGGACGCGCACGGCGAGCGCATGGCCGTCGGCGAGATCGGCGGTGCGGCGTGGGACGCGCGGATGGCCGAGTACACCGATGGCGATCGACGCCTGCACACCGCTTACTCCTTCGCCTTCCTCGGCCCGCGCCCGGCGCCGCGCGAGATCGCCGAACGCCTGCAGGCCTGGACGCACCGCCGCGGTTGGCCGAGCTGGGCCTTCTCGAACCACGACGTGCCGCGCGTGGCGACGCGCTGGTCGGGCGGGCAGGGGAAAGCCTTCGATTTCGGTCTCGGCGGCGGCGACGACCGCGCGCTCGGCGACGTCGCGCCCGCGACGTGGATGGCGCTGCTGATGGCGCTGCGCGGCACGGTCTTCGTCTATCAGGGGGAGGAGCTCGGGCTCGACGAAGCGGTGGTGCCGTTCGAACAGATGCGCGACCCCTTCGGCATCGCGCACTGGCCGCTGGTCAGCGGACGCGACGGCTGCCGGACGCCGATGCCCTGGGTCGCCGACGCGCCGCAGGCCGGGTTCAGCGCGCATCCGCCGTGGCTGCCGGTGTGGCTCGCGCATCGCGACCGCGCCATCGATCGCCAGACCGCCGAGCCGCATTCGATGTTGGCCACCACGCGCGCGTTGATCCGCCTTCGCAGACAGCATGCGGCGCTCCGGATCGGCGACCTTGAGGTCGCGCACGTCGATGACGACCTGCTGCACCTCGTGCGCCGCGCCGGAACCTCGGTCGTGCACGCGGCGTTCAATCTCGGCGCCCGCGCACGCACGCTCGATCTGCCGCAGGCCGACACCCGCACCCTCTGGTGCGGCGCCGCTGTTCCCGCCCCCACCACCCTCGATCTGCCGCCGGGCGCCGCCTGGTACGGCCTCGGAGACGCCTGATGCACTGGCTTGATGAACCCGCGACGATCACCGACAACGACCGCGCGGCATTCGAACGCGATGGCCACGTGACCCTGCGGGGCTTGCTGCCGCCCGATGAACTCGCCGCCATCGGCCGCGAGATCACCCGCCTGACCCTGCACCTCAACACCGAGCAGCGCGCGCTGGACGAGCGCGACACCTACGGCCGCGCGTTCCTGCAGGTGATGAACCTGTGGGAGAAAAGCCCGCTCATCGGACGCTTCGTAATGGGCCGGCGGCTGGCGCGCGTCGCCGCGCAGTTGCTGGGCGTCAAGGGCGTGCGGCTCTACCACGACCAATCGCTGTACAAGGAGCCGGGCGGTGGCCACACGCCGGCGCACGCCGACCAGTTTTACTGGCCGCTGGCCAGCGACCGCACGGTGACGGCGTGGATCCCGCTGCAGGACGTGCCGATGCCGATGGGCCCGCTGGGCTTCTACAGCGGCAGCCACCGGGTGCCGGAAGGCCGCGATCTCGGCATCTCCGACGCCAGCGAAGAGGACATCCCAGCGCGCATGGCCGCGCTGGGTCATCCCTACCGCTGCGAGCCCTTCGCGCTGGGCGACGTGAGCTTCCACCTCGGCTGGACCTTCCATCGGGCGGAACCCAACACCTCCGACCACCCGCGCTCGGTGATGACCGTGATCTTCATGGCCGATGACACCCGACTGCTGGAGACGCTCAACCCGATCCAGCAGAACGACCGCGACCAGTGGTGTCCCGGCGTGCCCGCCGGCGCGCTCGTCGACTCGCCGAAGAACCCCGTGATCTGGTCCGCCGCGTGAGCCTCGTCCGCCTCATCGCGATGGCGACGCTGGACGGGCTCGCCGCCGGGACCACCGGCGCCCGCGAGACCCGTCGGGCCCAGCTCGCGATGCTGACCACGCACTGCATCACCGGTGTGCTCGCGTGGTCGGATTGGCCGGCGATCCGCGCCGCGGGGCTCGTGCCGCACGCCATGGCCCGCGTGGATGATGCCGCGGATGCCGAAGCCGTCGTGGCACGGCACGTCGATGCCGGCGTGGCCAGCACCACCCTGCATCTCGGCACGGCCTTCGACACCGACGGGCAGATGGATCGCTTGGCCGACGCCGTGCTCCACGCGGCGGCGCGCCACGCGCACCCGGTGCTCGTGGAGACGCATCGCGCCACCGCGACGCAGGACCCGTGGCGCACGCTGCGCTGGGTCGAGCGCTTCCCCGAGCTCCGCTTCTCGCTCGACGCCTCGCACTGGATGGTCGGCGGCGAGCTCGATTACGGCGGTGGCTTCATGGCCCGCCTGCCGACGCTCGATCCGGTCCTGCGCCGCAGCCCGATGGTGCAGGGGCGCATCGCCAGCGGCGGTGCGATCCAGGTCGGCATCGACGATCCCGGCCCCTGGCGGTCGCAGGCGATGGCGCTGTGGACCCGCGCCTTCGCCCTGCGCCGGGTCGAGGCCCCCGCCGACACCATCGCGTTCTGCCCCGAACTGCTCCCGCATGCGCTCGACCCGTCGACCTGGTTCGGCTACGCGCCGATCCGTCGCCGCGACGACGCGCCCCTGGGCTTCGAGGAGACCACCGACCGCTTCGCCGAAGCGCTGCGGCTGTTCGAGCTCGCCGACCACTGCGCCGCAGCGGCCGCCACCATCGGAGACCCGCTTCCATGACCTCCCGCGCCCTCGTCGCGCTGTGCGTCGCGCTGTTCGCCATCGCCGCCCACGCCCGCGATCCTCGCCCCGGCAGCGTCGACGACGTCGATCCGCGCATCGGCACGAAAGGCACGGGCCATGTCTTTCCCGGCGCACTGGTGCCGTTCGGCATGGTGCAGCCCGGACCGGACAACGCCGACGAAGGCTGGAGCTTCAGCAGCGGCTACCAGTACGACGCGCCGCGCATCCTCGGCTTCTCCAACACGCACATCAGCGGCGCGGGCATCCCCGAACTCGGCGACGTGCTGCTGATGCCGAACGGCGCCGCGCCGTGGACGGTCGCGAGCACGGCGTTCGACAGCGGCTATCGCAAATCGACCGAAGTCGCGCGGCCCGGCGTCTACGGCGTTCGGCTCGACGAGCGCGCGGTGGCGGTCGAACTCACGGCCACCGAGCGCGTCGCCCTGCAGCGCTACACCTTCGACCGCGGCGGGCGCGTGCAGGTGCTGGTCGACCTGCAGCACCGGTTGCGCTTCCAGCCGGGCCCGCGCGTCACGGCGGCGCGGTTCACGATGGCCGCCGACGGCTTGCGCGCGACCGTGCATGCCTCGAACTGGGTCGAGCGGCAGGCCAGCGTGGCCCTGCGCTTCGATCAGCCCATCGCCGCATGGCAGGCGCTGCCCGCCCGGAAGGGCGAGAAGGCCCCGCGCCTGCTGCTGACCTTCGACCTCGGCGAGCGCCGCACGCTGGAAGCCCGCGTGGCGCTGTCCACCGTCGACGAGGACGGCGCCGCCAGGAATCTCGCCACCGCCGACGGTCTCGACTTCGACGACGTGCGACGCGATGCGCAGGCCGCATGGAACGCGCTGCTGTCCCGCGTCGCCATCGACGCACCGCCCGAACAGCGGCGGATTTTCTACTCGGCGCTTTACCGGACCCTGATGCACCCCTCGCAGATCGCCGACGTCGACGGGCGCGTGCGCGGGCCGAAGGGCGAGATCATCGACGCCCCCGGCGGCGTCTACTACTCCACGCTCAGCCTCTGGGACACCTTCCGCGCCTCGCATCCGCTGTTCACGCTGGTGGTGCCTGAGCGCGTGCCTGGCTTCGTGAACACGCTGCTCGCGCACGAGCGGCAGATGGGCTATCTGCCGCTGTGGACGGCCTGGGGCCGCGAGACGCACACGATGATCGGCAACCCCGCGCTGCCGGTGATCAGCGATGCGATCGCCAAGGGCTTCCCGGGCATCGATGCGGAGGCGGCGTTCGCGGCGATGGTTCGCACCAGCACCGCCGAGCGCCCGGACGCGCCCGCGTGGGCGCAGCGCAGCTGGGCCCTGCTCGACCAGTACGGCTATCTGCCCTTCGATCGCGCGCCCGGCGAATCGGTCAGCAAGACCGCCGAGTACGGCTACGGCGACGCCGCGGTGGCCGAAGTGGCGCGCCATCTCGGGCGTCTTGAGGACGCCGAGCGTTTCCAGCGCCGTGCGGCTGCGTGGACGGCGCTGTTCGATCCGGCAACGCAGACCCTGCGCGGTCGCGACAGCACGGGGGCCTGGCGCACGCCGTTCGACCCGACCGAGGCCACCAGCCCGATGAACAACCCGGGCGACTACACCGAAGCCAACGCCTGGCAGTACACCGCCACGCCGGCGCTGCACGACCCCGAGGGCTTCCGCGATCGTCTCGGCGGGCGCGCCGGGCTGGAGGCCTGGCTCGACACCTTCTTTGCCCTGCCGATGCCCGATCCGGACAAGCACCTCGGGCAGGAGGCGATGATCGGCCAGTACGCGCACGGCAACGAACCCAGCCACCACATCGCCTGGCTGTACGCGTGGACGGATGCGCCACTCAAGGGCGAACGGCACGTGGCCGATATCGCCCGGCGCTTCTACCGCGACGCGCCGGACGGCATCGTCGGCAACGACGACGCCGGGCAGATGAGCGCGTGGGTCGTGCTGGCGACGCTCGGCCTGTACCCGAGTCGCCCCGGTCACGCCGAATGGACGCTCGGTGCGCCGCTGGTGCCCCGCGCGCGGATCGACGCCGGCAATGGCGGTCCGGCGTTCGCGATCGTCGCGACGCCGGTCGCCGGCCCGCGCATCGACGGTCAGACCGTGCCGCGCACCGGCGTCCCCGACGCGCGCCTCCGCCATGCGCGTCAGGTCGAACTGCCCGACCGGAACCTCACGCGATGAGCCGCCGCCGTGCGTGACGCCCAGCGTCGGCTCTCCACCGGCTTCCTGATCCTGCTCGGCCTGCCGACGGCGGCGATCGGCTTCTGCCTGTCGTCGGCGGTCGCCTCGACCACGTGGCTGCTCAGCACGCGCTACGACCTCCACCTCGAGAACATCGCGCTGATCTGGCTGATGGGGCCGCTGATGGGCCTGCTGGTCCAACCGCTGGTGGGCTGGCTCAGCGACCGCACCTGGTGGGTCGGCGGGCGACGACGGCCGTATCTCATCGTGGGCGGCACGGCGGGCGCGCTCGCCACCTTCGCCTTGCTCCACCTCGATGCGCTGGCCGCCGCGACCGGCCTCGGCCTGCTCACCGTCGCGGTGGTGGTGGTGCTGGTGAACGACCTCGCCACCAACGTGACCTTCAATCCGGCGCGCTCGCTCGTCGCCGACCTCACGCCCGAAGGCCCGCATCGCACCCGCGGTTACGCGTGGATGCAGGTCGTGTCCGGCGTGTTCGGGATCAGCGCCTACCTCGTCTCGATCGTGTTCGGAAACCACGTGCTGCTGCTCGCCACGGTGGCCGTCACTTTCCTGCTCACCGTCGTGCCCGCCTTCCTGATCGAGGAATCGCGGCACACGCCCGTCGCCGAGGGCGCGGACGACGCCATGCCCCGCGGCGAGGCCGCATCCTTCCGCACGCTGTGGCCGATGGCCGGCTTCGCGCTGTTCGGCACCTATGTTGCCATCGACCGGACGCTGCTCGACGGTGCCCTCGTCGCTGCCTCCATCCCGCTCTTCCTCCTCGCGCTCGCCGTGGGTGTGGGTGCGGGCGTCCGCCTGGCCTGGCAGGGCCGTCGACGCCCTCTCCCGTCGAACCGGCTGGGCACGCTGCTGCTCGCCCACGGCTTCGCCTGGCTCGGCGTGCAGGCGCTGTTCGTGATGGCCTTCTTCTACGTGCGCGATGTCGTCGTGGTCCAGGCCGACGGTGCGCTGATGGCCGACGCCTTCTATGCGCTGTGGAGCGATACGCCCCCCGTCGCCGCCGACAGCGCCGGTCGCGTGCTTTCGGTCGGCTTCCTGCTGATGAACGTGGTCGGCGCGCTGCTGCCGGTGCTGGTGCTCAAGCCCCTGTGCGAACGCTGGGGCAAGGTCGCGGTGCATCGTGCGGCGATGGGCGCGATGGCGCTGGCCTTCGCGGCGATCGCGCTGGCACCGCCGACCGAGGCCTTCTACTACCTCGGCATGCTGCTGTGCGGAATCGGCTGGTCGTCGCTGATCTCGATCGTCTTCGCGATCTTCTCGGAATCGGTCGACGGCCGCCGGATGGGCGCCAGCATGGGCGTGTTCAACGCCAGCCTCGTGCTCCCGGCGCTGGCCGTGCCCGGCCTCGTGAAGATCGCCGACACCTTCCAGCTCCACGGCGGCGTCTTCCTGCTGTTCGCCGCCAGCCTGCTGCTGTCCTTCCTGTTCTGGATGGCCGTTCCGGAACGCCCGCCCACCGTCCTGTCGGATGATCGATGATGAACCCTGCCTTCCGTTTCCTGCTGCTGATCGCCCTGCTCGTGCCCACCGCCGCTGCGGCGGCCGAAACGGCCGTGCGCGCGTTCCCGCCCTCGTGGTGGGTGGACATGAAGGACCCGCATCTGCAACTGCTGGTGTCGGGGCCGGGCGTCGGCGACGACGCCCTCGCCCTGGAGCTGCCCACCGGCGTCGTCCGCATCGGCGATCGGGCGCTGGCGAGCCCGAACCATCGCGTGATCGATCTGCGGATCGCATCGGGGGCGGCTGCAGGCGAGCTCGTGCTGCGCTTCACCGGCGCCGAAGGCGAGCGCCGCGTCGTGGTGCCGCTGGCCGAGCGCCGTCCCGGCAGCGCGGCGCGCGAGGGCTTCGGGCCGAAGGACGCGATCCTGAACCTGATGCCGGACCGCTTCGCCAACGGCGACCCGTCGAACGACCGCGTGCCCGGCATGCTCGAAGCCGCCGACACCACGAACCCCGCCGCCCGCCACGGCGGCGACCTCGCCGGTATGGCGAAGGCGCTCGACTACATCGCCGGCATGGGCTTCACGATGGTGTGGCCGACGCCGGTGCTGGAGAACAACCAGCCCGCCTACTCCTACCACGGCTACGCGATCACCGACCTCTACCGCGTCGACCCGCGCTTCGGCAGCAACGAGGACTACCGCGCCTTCGTCGCGAAGGCGCGTGCGAGGGGCATCGGCGTGATCCAGGACATCGTTCCGAACCACATCGGCCACCACCACCCGTGGGCGAACGACCCGCCCACGCCGACCTGGATCAGCCACGGCAACCGCTTCGTCGAGACCTTCCACGGTCGCACCGCGGTCACCGATCCCTACGCCCCCGCCGTCGACCTCGAGAACTTCCAGCACGGCTGGTTCCACCCGACCATGCCCGACCTCGACCAGCGCGACCCGGTGCTGGCGCGCTATCTCGAACAGAACGCCATCTGGTGGATCGAGTACGCCGACCTCGCCGGCCTGCGCGTCGACACCTACGGCTACTCCGACACGGCCTTCCTGCAGGGCTGGATCAGCGCGATCCTGCGCGAGTACCCGCGCTTCACCATCGTCGGCGAGGAGTGGAGCGCGAACCCGGCGGTCGTCGCGCACTGGCAGGCGCCGGGCCGCGACTGGGCCGGCGAGTCGCGCGGCACGCCCAGCCTGATGGATTTCCCCTTGAGCGAGGCCCTCCGCAAGGCGCTCACCGAGCCCGAGGGTTTCACCACCGGCATGGGCCGCATCCACGAGATGCTCGGCAACGACCGGCTCTACGCCGATCCGTCGCGCCTCGTCGTGTTCGAAGGCAACCATGACAAGCCGCGGATCTTCAGCGTGCTGCGCGAGGACCCCGCCGCGCTGCGCGTGGCGCTGGCGCTGGTGGCGACCCTGCCGCGCATCCCGCAGTTCTACTACGGGACCGAGGTGCGGATGACCAGCCCCGTCGAGCGCGACGACCTCGCCGCGCGTCGTCCCTTCCCCGGCGGCTGGCCCGCCGATACGGTGTCGGCCTTCACCGGTCGCGGCCTCACCGCCGGACAACGCGAGACCCAGGACTGGATGCGCCGCCTGCTGCGCTGGCGCGCCGGCTCGAAGGCGATCACGGAAGGCGGCTTCCTGCACTACCAGCCGCGGCAGGGCGCCTACGTCTACTTCCGACGCGCCGGCGACGAGGCCGTGATGGTGGTGGTGAACCGCGGGGCCCAGCCCTTCACGTTAGAGCGGGCCCGCTTCGAACAGGGCCTGCAGGGTGCCCGCCGGGCGACCGACGTCATGGCCGGCGGCACGCTCGACCTGGATGCTCGCCCGGACTTCGCGCCGGGCAGCGTCACGATCCTCCAGCTCGATCCCTGACCGCGGGAGCCGAGGATGCGAACCGGGATCAGGCGTCGCAGTGTCGACACCTGTGCCCGGACATCTATGGAAGCGCCTCCGCATCCCGCAACAGCGCCTTGCCCAGCGCGATCCGCCGCGCGCGGTCGTCCATCGTCTTCAGATCGATCATCAGCGCGAAACTCGCCGCGCCGCGCGGGCTCTCGACCCAGCCGATCCACCACGCGGTGCCGCGATCGTCGTCGTCCAGATGGGTGCCGGTCTTGGCGTGGAATCGCGCGTCGCCGTCGTCTTCGCGCAGCGCCGCCTTCACCGCGGCGATGTGTGCGGGCCGGAACGGCAGATCGCCGCGGCGCAGACGGTCGACGAAGGCGAGCTGGTGGCGCGCGGTGACGGTCAGCACGCCGTCGTGCCAGACGCGGGCGGGCCGCTCGCCGATCCGGCCGTTGCCGTAGCCGGCCTTCGCGACCCAGGCGGCGAGCCGCGCGCGGCCGATGCGTTCGGCGAGCGCCGCGAAGTAGGGCTCGCTCGATGTCGACAGCGCCTCGCGCAGGGCCATGGCGCGGCGCCATTCCGGGCGTGCGTGGCGACCGTCGCCGGGCAGGATTTCGTCGGGGTCGCGCAGCGCGCCGGTTTCCAGCGCGATCAGCGCGAGCAGCACCTTGAACGACGAGGCCGGTGGGCGCGGAACGTCCGCGAGCGCCGCGCCGTGGACCACGGTCGCGGTGCCGCCGTCGCGCTGCAGCAGGAAGGCGCCGGTGTGGCCGTAGTCGGCGAACCGCGCGGCCGGCGTCGTAGCGGGAGCCGCGGCATGGCCGGCGGCGGCGAGCAGGACGAGCGCGAAGGCAAGGGCGGCGGGACGCAGCGACACACGCATGAGAGGCTCCGGCGATGGGCGTGGCGCAGTGTCGTCCGCACGCACGGCCCGCCCAAGCGCCGACGGCGTCGCCCGCGTCACCGCTGTCACGCCTGTCACCGCGGCCCCGGCGCATGCCAGACTGCGGCCATGCCGACATCCTCGCATCGCCCGCGCACCCGCCCCGCCGCACCCGCATCGACGACAGCGGCAATTA
>JBIJBH010000450.1:0-3180 GCA_044345315.1 Lysobacteraceae bacterium | reverse complement strand
CGGCTCAGGTACCTGATCGAATCGCATGGGCTGGATGACATCGATCGCTTCCTTGATCCCTTTCCTGAAGACTTCGTTCCTTGAAAATCGCCGGGTACCGATCTCGGCCCGGCCGTCGTCACGGACGACGGATCGGGAGAATGTTCGATGCGCCCCGCCGGTGGACGGGGCCTTCCTCACCCGCCTCGACCGACCCCTGTCCGCCCTGTGTCGCGGGCGATTGCCCCGTCCCGACGCGGATGCGGAAGGGGCTGGAGCGTCTCCGGGGCTTCAATGCGCCACCGTATGTACCGGCTTGCCAGCGCCCTTGTCAAGGCGGCTCCGGGCGCGTCAGCGGCGCGGTTCAGGCCTCAGCCACAGCCAGGTCGCGACCACGGCCATGATCGCGGTGCCGGCGGCGGCCATCCACGGCTTCGGGGCGGTCAGGAACATGATCGCGGCGCAGACGACCATCGTGCCGGAAGCCAGCCACTTCGAGCGCCGGCTGACCGCACCGCCGTCCTGCCAGTCGCGGATCATCGGCCCGAAGCGGCGGTGCGCCAGCAGCCAGGCGTGCAGGCGCTGCGAGCCGCGGGCGGCGGCGAAGGCCGAGAGCAGGATGAACGGCACCGTCGGCAGGCCCGGCACCGCGACACCGATGATGCCGAGCGCCAGACTGGCATAGGCCAGCAGCCACCACAGCCAGCGGACGCGGGACGGACGCGGCGGCGGCGGGGTTACCGGGCTCGGCATGCGGGGCGACAGACCAGCGGCGCCCGTCGCATTCGCGGACGGGCGCGCGGCCCCGTCAGTCGGCCGGCTTGCCGGCGGGCTTGCCGGCGGTCACGCCGAGCTGGTCGAGCAGGAAGGCGAACATTTCCGCCTGCTCGCGGAAGCGGCGGAAGCGGCCCGACTTGCCGCCGTGGCCGGCGTCCATGTTGGTGCGGAACACCACCGGCAGCGGCGAAGTGTTCAGATCGCGCAGCCGGGCCACGTATTTGGCCGGCTCCCAGTACTGCACCTGCGAATCCCACAGCCCGGTGCCGACGAACATCGCCGGATAGGCCTTGCGCTCGAGATTGTCGTAGGGCGAGTACGAGAGCATGTAGTCGTAGTACGGCTTCTTCTCCGGATTGCCCCACTCGTCGTACTCGTTGGTGGTCAGCGGGATGGTCGGATCGAGCATCGTGGTGACCACGTCGACGAACGGCACCTGCGAGAGGATCACCCGATATTTCTCCGGGGCCATGTTCGAGATCGCGCCCATCAGCAGGCCGCCGGCGCTGCCGCCGAAGGCGCCGATCCGGTCCTTCGCGGCATAGCCTTCGCGGACCAGGAAGTCGGTGACGTCGATGAAGTCGGTGAAGGTGTTCTTCTTGTTGAACAGCTTGCCGTCGTCGTACCACTTTCGGCCCATTTCCTGGCCGCCGCGGATGTGGGCGATGGCGTAGACCATGCCGCGATCGAGCAGGCTGACGTTGGTCAGGCTGAAGCCCGGGTCGCTGGACAGACCGTAGCTGCCGTAGGCGTACTGCAGCAGGGCCGCGGTGCCGTCGCGCTTGAAGCCCTTGCGGTACACCAGCGACACCGGGATGCGGGTGCCGTCGCGGGCGGTCGCCCACAGCCGTTCGGTGACGTATTTGTCCGGGTCGTAGCCGATCACCGGCTGGCGCTTGAGCATGCGCCGCTCGCCGGTGCGCACGTTCAGCTCGTAGGTCGTCGCCGGCGTGGTCATCGAGGTGTAGCTGTAGCGCAGCCACGGCGTATCGGCCTCGGCGTTCACCGACAGGCCCATCGAATACGCAGGCTCGTCGGCCTTGACGTATTCCTCGCCGCCGCCCTCGCGCAGCAGGCGGATGCGCTCCAGACCGTCGGAACGCTCCTCGACCGCGACGAAATCGTCGAACAGCTCGAAACCCTGCAGGAACACGTCGTCGCGGTGCGCCACCCAGTCCTGCCACTGCTCGCGCGAGGTCGCGGCGCTGGGTGCGGTCATCAGCTTGTAGTTCGGCGCGGGCTTGCCGTCGGCGCCCGGGGCGTTGGTCAGGATCACCCAGCGATCGCCGAGATGGTCCGCGTCGTATTCGACATCGCGCTGGCGCGGGGCGAGCACCGTGAATGTGCGCGGATCCGCGGCCGGCGCGCAGCGCGTTTCGCTGGAGACCGTGCTCTCCACGCCGATGCAGATGTACTTGTCGTCGCGGGTGCGGCTGATGCCCATGTAGAAACTGTCGTCCTGCTCCTCGTAGACCAGGACGTCCTCGGACGCCGGAGTGCCGAGCACGTGCTTCTTCACGCGCACGGTCAGCAGAGTCTCGGGGTCGTTCTCGACGTAGAAAAGCGTCTTGTTGTCGTCGGCCCAGACCAGATTCGGCGAAACCCCGGCGATCGTGTCCGGATAGGTCTCGCCGGTCTCGAGATTGCGGAAGCGGATCGTGAACTGCCGGCGGCCGCTGGTGTCCTCGGCGTAGGCGAGCAGGCGGTTGTCCTGGCTGACGGCGATGTCGCCGACGCTGTAGTAGTCCTTGCCGCGCGCCAGTTCGTTGACGTCGAGCAGGACCTGCTCCTCGCGGCTCATGCTGCCGTCTGCCGCGGCCCTGGCGCGCAGGTAGATCGGGTAATCCTGGCCGGTGCGGAACCGGGTGACGTACCACCAGCCGCGTTCGCGATACGGCACCGAGTCATCGTCCTGCTTGATCCGGCCGACGATCTCCTCGTACAGGGTCTCCTGCAGCGGCTTGAGCGGCGCCATCACCGCGTCGACGTAGGCGTTCTCGGCGTTCAGGTAGTCGAGCACCGCCGGAGCCTTGCGCTTGTCGTCGCGCAGCCAGTAGTACTCGTCGATGCGGGTCGCCCCGTGCGGGGCCTTGACCTCGTGCGGCTTGCGGGCCGCGTCGGGCGGTGCGGGGAGATCGGCGGAGAGCGCGGTCAGGGGCAGGGTCATGAGCAGCAGGCAGGAAAGGCGACGGAGTGACATGCGGGGAGACTCGGTCCGGAAAGGGCGGAGGTAACGGCAGCCGGCAGGGCAGGATAGCGGTTGCCGCCGGCGCGGCGCCTGCCATCGGTCACTGTCGCGTGCGGTCGGGGCGGGGCGTCGGCGCGGCCCGGCTCAGCCCGCGACCAATCGCACCCGCGCGAAGTTGCGCTTGCCGACCTGGAGCACGCCCTCGAAGCCGGGCTGGAAAGCGATCTGCAGATCCT
>JBIJBH010000449.1:0-3182 GCA_044345315.1 Lysobacteraceae bacterium | reverse complement strand
ATGCAGAACGCGGTGCCGCAGGGCCTGTCGTCGTCGATCTTCACCACCAACCTGAAGGCGGCCGAAGCCTTCCTGAGCGCGGCCGGCAGCGACTGCGGCATCGCCAACGTCAACATCGGCACCAGCGGCGCCGAGATCGGCGGCGCGTTCGGCGGCGAGAAGGAAACCGGCGGTGGCCGCGAATCGGGCTCCGATGCGTGGAAGGCCTACATGCGCCGCCAGACCAACACCATCAACTACTCGGACGCGCTGCCGCTGGCCCAGGGCATCAAGTTCGATCTCTGACCTTCGCTCCCACCCGCAGCATTCCGCAAGAGGCCTCCGATCATGAGCGAACCGCTCGTTCCGACCCGTCAGACCCATCCGCTCGCGGTCATCAGCCTGGTCGCCGGGCTGCTCGGCTGGAGCCTCCTGCCCTTCCTCGGCAGCATCGGCGCGATCGTCTGCGGCCACATGGCGCGGGCGCGCATCCGGCGCGAAGCGGACCGCTACGACGGCGACGTGCTCGCGATCATCGGCCTGGTCCTGGGCTGGCTGTCGGTGGCGGTGACCGTGATCGGGATCCTGATCGCGGTGCTGTTCTTCGGCGGGATCGCCGCGTTCCTCGCCTGGCTCGGCCTGTCGGGCCAGTTGGGCTGAGGCGCACCGAGGGATGTACGGCCTCGCTCGGCACCTCCTCTTCCGCTTCGACGCCGAGCGTGCGCACGGGCTCGGGCTGTCGATGCTGGAGACGGCCTATCGCACCGGGACCAGCCCGCTGCTGGCCCGGCGCACGCCGTCGTTCCCGGTCAAGGTCCTGAACATGAGCTTCCCCAACCCGGTCGGCCTCGCCGCCGGGCTGGACAAGAACGGCGCGCACATCGACGCGCTGTTCGCGCTCGGGTTCGGCTTCGTCGAGATCGGCACGGTCACGCCGAAACCGCAGCCGGGCAATCCGAAACCGCGGATGTTCCGGCTGCCGGAGCACAGGGCGATCATCAACCGCCTCGGCTTCAACAACGACGGCGTGGACGCGCTGGTGCGCAACGTCGAGAAGGCGCGGCGCAAGGGCGAGGGCCGCCTCGGCATCAACATCGGCAAGAACAAGGACACGCCCAACGAGGAAGCGGAGCGCGATTACGTGCATTGCCTCGAAAAGGTCTATCCGCTGGCCGACTACATCACGATCAACATCTCTTCGCCGAACACCGCCGGCCTGCGCGAACTGCAGGAAGAACAGGCGCTGCGGCGACTGCTCGGCGTGCTCAAGGACGCCCAGGAACGGCTGTGGACGCGCCACGGCCGGCGCGTGCCGATGCTGGTGAAGGTGGCGCCGGACCTGGCCGACGAGGACATCGACGTGACCGCCCGGGTGCTCGGCGAGATGCAGGTGGACGGCGTGATCGCGACCAACACCACGGTGTCGCGGATCGCGGTGCACCAGCATCCGCTGTCGAAGGAAGCCGGCGGATTGTCCGGCGAGCCGCTGATGGCGAAGTCGACCGCGGTGCTGCGCATGCTGCGCACGCGGCTGCCGGAGCAGATCCCGCTGGTCGGCGTCGGCGGCATCCTCAGCGGCGCCGACGCGGTGAAGAAAATGGCCGCCGGCGCGAGCCTCGTGCAGTGCTACACCGGTCTGATCTATCGCGGCCCGGCGCTGATCCACGAATGCGTGGATGCGATCCGCCGGCGCAAGGAAGCCCCGAGCCGCGGCCATCTGCCGCCGACGACATGAGCGTCCGCATCACCGAAGGCGCCGCGCTGCGCAACACGTTCGGCGTGTCCGCCACCGCCGGCGCGCTGATCGAGACCGACGATCCGGCCGATCTGCCCGGACTGTTCGAGGACGAACTGCGCGGCGTCTCGCCGCTGATCCTCGGCGGCGGCAGCAATCTGCTGATCGTCGAAGGGCCGCGCGTCGCGCTGCGCCTGGACCATCGCGCGATGCGCGTGCTGGAGGACGACGGCGAGCACGGCCTGATCCGCGCCGACGCCGGCGCCGACTGGCATGCGCTGGTGCTGTGGACGCTGGAACAGGGCTACGCCGGGCTGGAAAACCTCGCGCTGATTCCCGGCAGCGTCGGCGCCGCGCCGATCCAGAACATCGGCGCCTACGGGGTCGAGGTCGGCGAACGCATCCACGCGGTCGAAGCCTTCGAACGCGACAGCGGCGCATTCCGCCGTTTCGACGTCGGTGAATGCGCATTCGCCTATCGCGACAGCCTGTTCAAGCGCGAGCCCGACCGCTGGCTGATCGTCGCCGTCGAATTCGCGCTGCCGCGCGCCGAGCGCGTGCCGACGGAGGCGCTGAAGCTGGACTACGCCGGCATCCGCGACGAACTCAAGGCGGTCGGCGCGCAGAAGACGGAACCAGCAAGAATCGGCCCGCGCGAAGTCGCCGAGGCGGTGATCCGCCTGCGTCGGCGCAAGCTGCCCGATCCGGATGCGATCGGCAATGCCGGCAGTTTCTTCAAGAATCCGATTGTCGCCGCCGATCGCGCCGAAGCCCTGCAGATCCTGCATCCGGGGTTGCCGGTGTTCCGCGGCGACAGCGCCGGCACGCGCAAGCTGTCGGCGGCGTGGCTGATCGAGACCGCCGGCTGGAAGGGACATCGCGACGGCGATGCCGGCGTCTCCGACAAGCACGCGCTGGTGCTGGTGAATCACGGCGCCGCCACCGGCGCGGAACTCCTGGATCTGGCGCGGCGCATCGCCGGCGACGTGCAGAAGCGTTTCGGCGTCGCGCTGGAACCGGAACCGCGGATCGTCGGCGCGAAGTGGTGACGGCGCAACGATGCACGAGCGGTCCACGAACATCGACCATCCGCGCCGGATCGCGCTTGTCCGTCGCCCCGCGCCGGCGCTGGCCGAGCGCTGCGAGCTGACCTTTCTCGAACGCAGCGCGATCGATTTCGCCACACTCGAACGCCAGCACGCCGGCTATCGCGCGGCGCTGGCCGAGGCCGGCGCCGAGGTCGTGACCCTTGAAGCGATCGAAGCCCTGCCCGACAGCGTGTTCGTCGAGGACGCGGCGGTGGTGCTCGACGGCCTCGCGGTGTTGACCCGTCCGGGCGTGGCCTCGCGCGAAGCGGAACCGGAGGCGATCGCCTCCGCGCTCGCCGCGTGGCGGCCGCTGCAGCGGATCCAAGCGCCGGGCACGCTGGACGGCGGCGACGTGCTGCGGATCGGCCGGCGGCTGTTCG
>JBIJBH010000448.1:0-3183 GCA_044345315.1 Lysobacteraceae bacterium | reverse complement strand
GCGACTTGCGTCGCTCCCACACAGGCACCGCGCGCGGCACGGCGCGCACGCACGTCAGCTCACCCACCCCGCCACGACGAAGAGGGCGAGGATCGCGAGCCACAGCAGCAGGATGCGCCAGACCAGACTCATCGCGTCGCGCAGTTCGGGCATTTCGCCGAGCTGGACCCAGGCGGTGCCGGGGCTGGCGCCTTCCTCGATCAACTCCTGCGCTTCCTCCGCGACTTCGCAGCGCACGCTGGCGCGGGCGGCGGCGCCGAGATGGGCGTGCTCCAGTCGCGCTGCGCTGCCGCCGTGTTCGCGCCAGGCGCCGAGCACGGTGTCGAAGTTGGCGACCAGCGCCAGCGAGAACGTCACCGCCTGCGCCACCGGCCAGTTGAGCAGGGCGAAGAGGCGGCGGGCGCCTTCGCGCACGGGCGCCGGCAGGGATTCGGCGCCCGCGCCTTCGGCGGCTTCGGCGGCGAGCCGGTACAGCAGCGCGCCGGCCGCACCCAGCGGCAGGAACCAGAACAACACGCCGAACCAGCGCCGCAGCGCGCTGGCGAACACACCTTCGACCAACTGCGCGGATTCGCCGAGACCCGAAGCGGTCACCGGTCCGAGCCGAGCGACCGCGGCACGACGCGCGTCGCTGTCGGGGGCGTGAATGACCGCGGCGACATCGGTATCCAGATCGCGCGGCCCCCAGGCGTAGAACAGCGCGGCGATCGCCAGCAGCAGCCCGAACGCGCCGGCCAGCGGCGAATGCAGCAGGTATTGCAGCGCACCGATCAGCGCCAGCGGCGGCAGCACGGCGAGCGGCACGGTCCAGCCGCGGGCGCGTTCGCCGATGCGCGCGGACAGCCAGCGCAGCCAGACGGCGAAGGGTTCGTACCGACGCACGGCGGCGGCGAAGCCCGGCGCCAGATGGCCCAGTGCCAGTGCGAAAACCACGGCGATGAGGGTCGCGGACATGCCCGGAGTCTAGCAGCCGGCCGGCACGATCCGTCGGGGTCAGTCCGGGGGTCCGCACGCGACGCTCGCCCCGGCGTGCCAGCATTCGATCAGCCAGCGCGAGATCGAGATCGAGGGCGAGAGCAGCAGTCCGCGTTCACGGTTCTCGCCGCGCAGCGCGGCGCCGACTTCGTCGCGATCGAACCAGCGCACGTCCTCCAGCTCCTGGTCAGCCTGCGGCGGGTCGGGTTCGGCCTCGGCGAGGAAACCGAGCATCAGCGAGGACGGAAACGGCCACGGCTGCGAGGCCAGATAGCGGCTGCGGCGCACGCGCACGCCGGATTCTTCCATCACCTCGCGCGCGATCGTCTGTTCGAGCGTTTCGCCGGGCTCGACGAAACCGGCGAGGGTCGAGTAGCGCCGCGCCGGCCAGGCGGCCTGGCGACCGAGCAGCAGGCGTTCGCCGTCGGTGATCGCGACGATCACCGCCGGATCGGTGCGCGGATAGTGGTCGAGGCCGCAGGCGGCGCAGTGGCCCTGCCAACCGCCGCGCAGGTAGCGCAGCGGCGCGCCGCAGGCGGCGCAGAAGCGATGCCGCGATTGCCAGTGCAGCACCGCGCGGGCCTGGGCGAACACGGTGGCCTCGAACGACGACCACTGCGCCGCGGCGGTGCGCAGATCCACCCGCGGCGCGTCGGCGTCATCGCTCGACAGCGGCGCCGCGAACCAGGCTTCGTCGCCGCGCATGCCGAGGAACACCGCATCGTCGGGTCCGATCGCCAGCGTCTCGCCGGCGACGGCGAGGATCGCGCCGTCGGCGCCGGCCAGCGTACGGCCTTCGCCGTCCACCCGCACCACGCGCGACTGCGCCCAGTGCGCGCGCAAGGCCTCGGGGCGGTCGCGCAGGGCGTCGGCGCGGTCCAGCGCGCCCTCGACGAAGGCGAAACGGGGCGCGGGCAGCGTCATGCGATCAGGCCGAGAAGCTGCTGCCGCAGCCGCAGGTGGTCTTGGCGTTGGGATTGCGGATCACGAACTGCGCGCCGTGCAGGCTCTCGGTGTAATCGACCTGGGCGCCGACCAGGTACTGCAGGCTGAGCGGATCGACCAGCAGGGTCACGTCGTCGGTGGCGACCGCGAGGTCGTCCTCGTTCTGCTGTTCGTCGAACTCGAAACCGTACTGGAAGCCGGAGCAGCCGCCGCCCTGGATGTAGACCCGCAGCTTGAGGGCGGGATTGCCCTCGTCGCGGATCAGCTCACGGACCTTGGCCGCGGCGGCGGCGGTGAAATCGATCGGCGCCGGCGGTGCGTCGGCGGCGGGGACGGACGGGGGACTGGCCTGGGTTTCCATGGCGACAGGATGGGGCGAGGCGGACAACCGTTCAAGCGGGGAACCGGGACGCAGCGTCCGCCCGGTCGATCGCCGCTCAGTCGGCCGCCGAGGCCGAGCGCACCGCGTCGGGCCAGGGGAAGGACTGCTCGACCGCGCTGCCGCCCTGCGGCACCAGCCGCACCGTGACCCGCAGCGGTTTGAAGCCCTGCGGCAGCATCACTTCGCCTTCGACCTGCTGGAAGTACTTGAACGAGTACGGTTGCCCCGGCGCGTTGTTCTGTTTGCGCAGGGCCGACCAGGACAGGCGTTCGAGACGGTCGTTGCGGGTGCCCTCCACCGACAGCGTGACCCGGCCGCTGTTGACCGCGCCGCGGTTCACGTTCTGGGTCAGGGTGGCGACGAAATGCCAGACCTCGCCGCTCTGCAGCCGCATTTCAAGATCGTGCACGCTGAGGCCGCGGCGCTGGCCGGTGGCGCCGACGAAGCGCTCGTAGAAGGCCACGTCGGCGCGCAGACCGGCGATTTCCTCGTCGCGTTCGGCGAGAGTGCGCTCCAGATCGCGGTTGGCGTCGCGGCTGATCTGATCGGAACGGCGCAGGATCGTGACTTCCTGGCTGAGGGTCTCGTGGGCGGCGCGCAGGGCCGCGGCGCTGCGATCGTCGTCGGCGGAGGCGAAGAAGGTGGTCCACACCCCCCACAGCCCGAACCCCAGCGACAGCAGGAACACCGCCACCGCGAGATAGACCCAGTGATGCGGCGTCGACGGCGGCGCTGCGGCGACGTCGCCGCGGTCACCGTCGTCGGGCGGCGGGACCTGTTCGCCGGGCGCGTCGCCGGCATCGCCGGGATGCGGCGGGTGATCGTCTCGCCCGGATGCGTTGCCCTCGTCGTGCGGGTCGTCGCTGCGATCGACGGCGGGC
>JBIJBH010000058.1:0-11810 GCA_044345315.1 Lysobacteraceae bacterium | reverse complement strand
AGATGCTCTTGAATGACGCCGTTCTCGGATGTTTGTCGCCCAACAACCGCCGACTGGCTTCGACCACCTCATGCGAGAGCGCTTCCGATTCAGCGTATCGACCCAGCATGCCATACGTTGATGCCAAAGTATTTTTTGCTTCGAGCATATCGATGTCGCTGCTGGGCGGGGCATCGCCAAGCACTCGGCGGAACCCATTCACGGAAGCCTCCGCATAAGGCAACGCTTCCTTGTAATTTCCGAATATGCGCAAAGCGTGCGCAAGATCGCGCGCCGAGACCAAAGTATCCCGATGATTCGGCCCCAGCGTCCGGCGGCGACGCTCGTACGCTTCACGGAAGAGAGGTTCGGCCGCTCCATATTTGCGCTGATACGTCTTGCAGAATGCGATTGCGGTGATCGACCGCAATGTGTCCGGATGGTCGCTGCCCAATGCGCGGTGCAAGCCTGCCGTCGCCGTGCGCAGATCGGATTCTCCCTCCTCGTATCGGGTCATCTCGCAACTCAACGCACCTCGGGCAGAAAGTGAGACAAGCGTCAGAGGATGGTTCTCGCCCAACAACCGGCGGCGCTGATCCAGCGCCAGCCGTTGCGGTTCGACCGCAGCCTTGAAATCGCCGAGATCGAACAGGGTATCGGCCATGGTTTGCCACAGCCGCGCCTGCAGCAATGGGGATTTGTCGAAATCCCTGTCGATTGCGGCCAATGCCGGTTGAAATGAATGCATCTGCAGCTGAATCAGCGCGAGGTCGGTAAAGTTCACGCCTTTGATCAGGCTCTCCTGTTGCTGCCTGCGCTGCGCAGCGGCGGCCGGATCTCCGCCGCGCCCGGAGCCTTGTTTCTCGACCACCTCGATCAAGGCGTTGCGCATGCCAAGCCCCATGGCGGCCGGGTCGATGGACTGCATTCGTTTGACCTGGAAATCGGCAGCCATCTCCGCTTCGGCCGTGGCTTGTCGTGCCGCCTCCAGCGCCTCCTCGGCGCGCACGAATCCGACCACGGCGGCACCGGTGGTCGTCAGCAGGGCAAATGTGACCACGCTGCCCAGCGCGACTCCGATCCGGTGCCGACGCACGAACTTGCGCATCCGGTACATCCGCGACGTGGGACGCGCCTCGATCGGCTCGTCGTCCAGCCAGCGACGCAGTTCTTTTTCCAGCTCCAGCACCGAGGGATAGCGGTCGTCCGGATCGCTTTCCAGACATTTGCCGACGATCCACGACAGGTCGCTGCCCAGCAGGACCTTCATCTGCTCGACCGACAGCGAGCGCTGCCGGGCAATCCGGTCCTCCTCTTCGACGCTCAGTCCGGAGAAGCGCGCCAGCAGGCTCGGCGGTCGCTCCGCGCCAAGCAACCGCGCCAGTTCGAGCGGCGTCTTGCGGCTCAGTTCTTCTTCGCTGTACGGCGTGACGCCCGCCAGCAGCTGATACAGCACCACGCCCAGCGAATAGATATCCGCACGCGTATCCACATTCGCCAGCGGCCCGGAGACCTGCTCCGGGCTGCTGTAGGCCGGCGTACCCACGAAGCTGCCCAGTCGCGTGTGCGCCGCATGGCCCGTCAACACGCCCGAGAGCGATTTGGCCACGCCGAAGTCGATGACCTTCACCGTGGTCTGCAGTCCCTGCGCACGGCTGACCAGAATGTTGCCGGGCTTGATGTCGCGGTGGATCAGCCCTTTCTGATGCGCATGCAGGATGCCCTCGCAGACCTGAAGAAACAGGGTGATGCGTTCGCGAACATCCAGTGCCAGTTGATCGCAGTGCGCGTCGATGTCCAGGCCGCGCACGTATTCCATCGCGAAATACGGCTCCCGCGACGCGGTGCTGCCGGCGTCGTAGACCGTGGCCACGTTGGCGTGGTTCATCAACGCCAGCGCCTGCCGCTCGGCCTCGAAACGCGCCAGTACCTGTTTGCTGTCCATGCCGGTCTTGATCAGCTTCAGCGCCACTTTGCGCTGCACCGGCTCGGTCTGCTCGGCCAGATACACCAGGCCCATGCCGCCTTCGCCGAGCTGATCGAGGATCCGATAGGGGCCGATCGTCTGGCCGATCATCGACGTCGTGCGACGAGGTTCGACCGCAGGCGGCGACACGTCGGCGCCTTCGTTTCGTGGGGTATCCCGGTCGGAGGCCGCATTGAAGGCCTTCAGCCGTTCGGACACGACCGCCGCGGTGGGGCGGCGCTCGACCTGCGCATCGGTGCAGGCGGCGATCAGCGCGCGCAGCGGTTCGGCCTCGACATCGCGCTCCCAGCCCGCATCGAGGCTGCGCTGCAGGTCGCCGACGGCCATCTGCAGCAGCAGCACACCCAGCGCATGCACATCGCTGGCACCGGTGGCGGGCTGCCCTGCCAGGCATTCGGGCGCGAGATGGATCTTCTCGCCCATGCCTTCATCGCCGATCAGGGTCAATCCAGCGCTGGTGATCTGCAGCGAGTCGAGCCGGGTGCGGTCGGTCAGATCGCTCCAGCCGAATTCGCCCAGCCGGGCGTGAACCCGGTCGTGGTCATGATTCTCTTCACGATCGCCGATGTGATCTTCATCGATGAGGACGCTCGCGGCGCTCACATTGCGATGCACGATGTCCGCCGCATGCACCGCCGCAAGCGCTCCGGCCACCTCGGCGATCAGGCGCATGCGCTCCGCCGACGCGATGCGACGCAGACCGCCCTGCGCGGCCGCCCACTGCGGCAGACTGCCGTGACGCGCGTAATCCATCTCGAGAAAATACGGCGGCTCATCCAGCTGCCAATCGAGAATAATCGCGATGTCCCGGCGGCCCGCCAGCGTCTCGCGCAGATAGCGCATGACCGTGGTTTCGCGCTGCAGCAATCGCAGGTGCTGCTCGCTGCGGCAGAAGCGGAACACGCGCTGCGCCTGGACGCCCTGTATTTCGGCGTCCTGCGCCTGCGCAAGCCAGGTCTCGGTGATCGCGCTGCTGCCCAGCGGGCGCGACAGCTGCCACCCCGGTTTGCCGATGACCGGGGCGCCTGCGGAAAACGCGGCGGTCTCTTTGCGGTCGATCAAACGCGCCTCGACCGTGAGCAGGTAGCCGCGTCGTGGAATGGTGCGGATCAGCGGTTTGTCGGCGTCGTTGTCCTGCAATGCGCGCCGAAGGTAATAGATGGCGTTGGTCAGACCGGTGTCGCCGACCAGTACATTGCCGTTCCAGACCAGATCGATGAGCGCCGTGCGGGCGACCATCGTGTCCCCGGCGCTGGCCAGACAGGCCAGGACCTCCAGATGCTTGCGTTTGAGGGGATGACTCTCGTTGTTGTAGCTGACCGATCCGCGGATCGGATCGATCAGCCGACCCGACAGCGCATAGGGCCGATCCATGTAGCGATGTTCGATGCCGGCACCTGCATTCATGGCGATGCCTCTCCACGGATGACCCGACGCTGATCGCGCTCGTGCGTCATGCCGTCATGCCGGCGTTCGTTTCTGGTCGCCGCGTCGCAGCGCGCGGCGGGTTGGCGGAACCCGATCCGTCGGGCGATGCGGACGCGCCGCGGGCGCGGGATCTCGATCTGTTCCGTGCACCGGGCGATCACTGTCCCATCGCGATCGTGGCGGTACTCATCCTGACTGCCGTGCATCGATCCTTCTCCGATGTCTCGATATTCATCGGGGCTGCGTCCATCGGCGGAACAGGTCGCCCCGTGCCCCGCATCCGGTCACCCCCCCTTCCTGTCGACCTGCCCGGCCAGTCTGCCATGCCGGGCGCCCATCGGAGGTGCTCTTCTTCACGCTGCCAGGCAGCCGCGGGAAACAGCCTTCCCGTTCAGGGACGGGGCCATCCGGTCGATGCGAAGGGGGCGTCGCGGGCTTCGTGAAGACCCGTGGCGCGGGCCAGGGCGTATCCTATGCGGCCTCCGTCTCCATGTTTCGCCGTCATGACCGACTCGCTTCCCGACCGTCTCTCCAACGATCCCCGCAGCCCCTTCTACGACGCCGAACTGCTCGAGCGCGGGATCGGCATCCGCTTCAACGGGGTCGAGCGCACCAACGTCGAGGAGTACTGCGTCAGCGAGGGCTGGGTGCGGGTGATCGCCGGCCGCGCGCTGGATCGCCGCGGCCAGCCGATGACGATGAAGCTCAAGGGCACCGTCGAGCCTTATCTCCGCGGCGCCGAGTCGGACGACGCGTCGGCCTGAGCAGGCGCGGCGGCGGTCGCGCCGCCGAGGTGCCGCGACAGGAACGCCAGCAGCCGCGTGTAGTACGCGCGGCGATGCGCTTCGACATAGAAGCCGTGGCCCTCGTTGGGGTAGTACAGCGTCTCCACCGGCACACCCGCGGCCTTCAGCGCCTTTTCCATGCGCTCGGTGTGCTCGATCGGCGCGCGCCGGTCCTTGCCGCCGGCGGCGAGGAACACCGGCACCTTGATCCGCCCGGCCATTCCGGTTGGCGAGATCTCGCCCATGGTCTCGCGCGGCCCCAGCCAATCCAGCATCCAGTTGCGCCCGCTGCGGCTCTCGCCGCTGTCGTCCTTGTGCATCTTGACCAGGTCGTAGACGCCGACATAACCGGCGGCGCAGCGATAGAGATCGGGTTCGCGGGCGACGTCCGTCAGCGCCGCGTAGGCGCCGTAGCTGGCGCCGTAGATGCAGATCCGCGCGGGGTCGGCGATCTTGCGCTCGATCGCCCAGCGGGTGGCGTCGGTGAGGTCGTCCTGCATCTTCCGGCCCCATTCGCGCGCGCCGGCCTGTTTGAACGCGCGCCCGTAGTTGCCCGAGCCGCGATAGTTGACCTGCAGCACCGCGTAGCCGGCAAGGGCGAGGATCTGCACCTCCTCGTCGAAGCCCCAGGTGTCGTAGATGCCGTAGGGGCCGCCGTGCGGCAGCAGCACCATCGGTCGCGGTGTCGCCGGGTCGGCGCCGGGCGGCAGGGTGAGATAGCCGTGCAGGGTCAGGCCGTCGCGCGCGGTCAACGACACCCCGCGGGTCTGCGCGCCCCTGGCCGGATCGATCCACAGTCTGCGGCTGAACACCGGCTCGGCCTTTTTGGCCTCGGTGTCGAACAGATAGAAATCGCCGGCATTGCGGTCGCTCCAGACCTTCACCAGCAGCAGTTTGCCGTCCTTCGTGGACGAGGTGATCGCCACCGCGTGGCCGGGGAAAGCCTTCTCCAATTGACGATACAGACGCGCGGTGGGCGACTGCGGATCGAAGAACCGGGTGCGGATGCCGTCGTGCGCATAACGCGCACCGACCGGCACGTCGCCTGCGACCGACAAAATGATGCCGGCCGGATCGGCGACCGGGTCGACCAGCAGTTCGCGGCGCGCGCCGGTGGCCGGATCCCAGGCGACGATCGCGTCAGGCCCTTCCTTGCGCTCGCTCCACAGGATCGCGCTACGGCCGTCTTCGGCGAAGCCGACCGCGAACTCGTACACGCCGCTGACCGATTCGTCGTTGACCAGGCGCCAATCGCGGCCGCCGGGCTCGCGGTAATGCAGTTCGGAGACGTTGTCGCTGCCGGAGCCGACCGCGAAACGCGCCGCGCCGCTGCGATCGGTGACGAAACGCGCGCGCTTGACCGGCGCCGCCGACACCGGCGTGCGCCGACCGTCGTACACGTTCATCTTCTCCAGCAGCGTCTCGTAGAGGTCGCCGTGCGACAGCGAGGTGATCAGCACGTTGCGATCGTCGTCGGGCAGATCGTCGTGCATCAGCGCGAAGGTGTAGGACGCGCGCGAAGTCAGCCATTTGCCGCGCTTGCCGTCGACATCGATGGCGATGATCTCGCCGGTCAGGCTGGGTTGATCGTTGCGCCCGAGCTTGTCGGCCACGCTGGCCAGCACCCGGGTGTCGTTGACCCACCACACGTCGAGGATCACGGTGTCCTCGCCGACGTGGATCCTGGCGGTGGCCTGCTTGTCGCTGCGGCGGATGACCGCGAGGATCGTGCGGTCCTCCAGCGGCACAGTGGCCGCGAAGTATTCGCCGGTGGGCGAGATCTCGATCTCGCTGACGGTGTCGCGACGCAGATAGGCGTCGATGTCGACCCCGGAAACGGGCTGCGCCGGCGACTGGGCGGCGGCGGAGGACACCAGCAACCACGACAGGACGCAGGCGCGGAAAACGGTCGGGATCATCGGCAGGACGGAGGCGGTTGCGGGACGGTTGGGAGACGCGAAGGCGACGCCGGGACGTCGGCGTTGTCGCGGCACAGGGATGTGCCGCTCGCGGATCGATCACCCCGGTGATCGATCCGGCGGGAGCGAGTCCGAATTCACTTCGGACTCGCGACCACCGAACAAGTCCAGGAAGGACTTGTTCGGTGTTGCCCGAAACAACCCGCCGGGAGCACCGGCGGGCCTGAAGGAAGCATACGTCAGGACCGCAACCGATCGTGGCCGCAGCGACGTGGCGTCGACCGCGGCCCGACGGGAGGCTCACCAGCGGCGCAGCGGATCGGCGGCGAAGCCGTTGGGGAAGGCCTGCGGCTGGCCGCGGCGATCGTCGCGGCGATAGTACGGACGCGGCATCACGCCCATCGCGACCAGGTTGTCCACGTCGTCGTAGCGCAACTGCGTGACCTGGGCGGGGCTGCGGCTGGCGCGGACGAAGTCGGTGCGGCTCACCGGCGACCATTCGCGTTCGCCGTGCCCGGTGCCCAGACGCTGCCCGTCGGCCTCGTCGTACACCGAAGACCCCACGGCCTCGGCGGAGCGGCGCGCGCCCTGCGGCGCGGCGGCCGGCGCGGACTTGCGTTCGGCATCGCGGGCGCGATCCTCGCCGCGGGCGATCGGCGGCGCGGGCGGCGCATAGGGCCGGGCGTAGACCCGCTCGCGGAACACCGCGATGCCGATCACGCCGACGTTGTCGGGCCGGCCGGTGCGCGCGGCGTAGCTGTCGGGCAGATCGGTGAAATAGAACTGGGCGACATCCTGCCAGGACTTGCGCCAGCCGGTGATCTCGGTGCTCTGCCACGGCCCGAGCACGTAGCCGGTCTGGTTGGCGGCGGCGGTCTCGCCGCTGATCGCGTTGACCCCGTCCACCGAGAGCACGACCAGGACGCGTTCGCCGCTGGTATTGGTCAGGCGCACGCTGTAGCGGTTGCCGGGGGTGCCGGGAATCCAGTCGCGACCGCGGTGGCGGTATTCCGGCAGCCATTCGCCGGTGTCGCGATCGATGACGTCGACATCGACCAGCGGCTGCGCCGACAGCGGGGCGCAGGCGGTCGCGGCGACGAGAGCGGAAAACAGGAGGACGGTCGGGCGCAGCATGACGGGGGCTCCAGGTGGATGTCCGGTATGGACGCTGCGATCAACGCCCCGGGCCGGACAACGGGGTTGCGGGCCGGGGTCGCGACCCGACGGCCGCGTTCAGCGCCGGGTAAACTGGCGGACCGTGTTTCCGGCCTCCCCGCCCCGCGTCATGACCACCACCCGCATCCTCACCGGCATCACCACCTCGGGCACCCCGCACCTGGGAAATTACGTCGGTGCGATCCGCCCGGCGATCGCCGCCAGCCGCGCGCCGGGACACGAGAATTTCTATTTCCTCGCCGACCTGCACGCGCTGATCAAGGTCCAGGACCCGGCGCGGGTGCAGCGTTCGACCCTGGAGATCGCGGCGAGCTGGCTGGCCTGCGGCCTGCAGCCGGACAACGCGCGCGTGTGGTTCTACCGCCAGAGCGACATCCCCGAGACCACCGAACTGACCTGGCTGCTGACCTGCGTCGCCGGCAAGGGCCTGCTCAACCGCGCCCACGCCTACAAGGCCGCGGTCGATCGCAATACCGCCGAGGGCCAGGACGAGGATTTCGGGATCACCGCCGGCCTGTTCATGTACCCGGTGCTGATGGCCGCGGACATCCTGATCTTCGACGCCCACAAGGTGCCGGTGGGCCGCGACCAGATCCAGCACATCGAGATGGCGCGCGATTTCGCCCAGCGTTTCAACCACATCTACGGCGAAGCGGCCGGCAGGACCTTCTTCACCCTGCCCGAGGCCGCGATCGAGGAGCACGTCGCCACCCTGCCCGGCCTCGACGGGCGCAAGATGTCCAAGAGCTACGACAACACCATCCCGCTGTTCGCGCCGCGCGAGCAACTGAAGAAATTGATCTTCTCGATCGTGACCGACTCGCGCGCGCCGGGCGAACCCAAGGACACCGAGGGTTCGGCGCTGTTCCAGCTGTATCAAGCGTTCGCCGACGCCGACGAAACCGCCGCGATGCGCACGGCCTTCGCCGACGGCATCGCCTGGGGCGACGCCAAGCAGGCGCTGTTCGAACGGATCGAGCGCGAGATCGCGCCGCTGCGCGAACGGTACGAGGCGCTGATGGCCGAACCGGCGCGGATCGAGCAGCAACTGCGCGACAACGGCGCCCGGCTGCGCGAACGCTACGCCACGCCGCTGCTGCGCGAACTGCGCGACGCGGTGGGCCTGCGCGATCTGTCGCGCACCGCCGCGCCGGCGCGGAAGGACAAGCCGAAATCGGCGAGCCTGCCGCAGCTGAAGCAGTATCGCGAGAAGGACGGCAAATTCCACTTCAAACTCACCGACGGCGACGACGTGCTGCTGCTGAGCGTCGGTTTCGACAACCCGGTCGATGCCGGCGGCTGGGTCGCGCGCTTCCGCAGGGAAGGCGCCGCAGCGCTGGACGCCGCCGCCGCCGTCTGCGCATCGCGCGATGCGCAGGCCGCCGACGCGCTCGACCGGCTCAAGGCCGCGGAAGACGCCAAGGCGCAGGCGAAGGCGCAATGACCCCGGCGTCGTTGCACGGCGTTGCTCTGCCGTCGCCGAGCGATCGCACCCCGTGCCGTGTGCGTGGCGCAATGAAGTCCCCCTGTGGGAGCGACGCAAGTCGCGACGGTTTGCGGAAAGCCCTGCATCGATTGGTCGCGACTTGCGTCGCTCCCACGGAAAGCGGTACCGATCCCGCGACCGCCATCGCAGGGTCCCATCGAGACCTCGACGGCCTCAGTGCATAGAATCGCGACATGAACCCCACCGTCCAGCTCAATCTCGCCCTGATCCTGTTCCTGCCCTGGTTCGCGATTCTCGGTTCGCTGTTCTGGCTGTTCCCGCGCCAGCCGCGCAACGCGGCGCGGATCGTCTTCGACCTGGCCGCGCTGGCGCTGTCGACGCTGGCGTTCGTGCTCGCGATCCACTGGTCGCATGCGACCGCCGACACCCATCACGGGCGGATGTGGCCGCAGGTGCTGGCGACCTCGGTCGGTTACGGCGTGTTCCTGCTGAGCATGACCCTCGCCTTCTTCGCGCGCCGCGTCTGGCTGCGTCGCGCCGCGGGCTGAGCCGCGCTCACCAGACGTTCGGCGCATCGCTGCGCTCCGGGAAGTCGTCGCTGCGGCAATCGATGATGAAACCGGCGAGGCGGCTGCGGTGGCTCATGGAAGCGCTCCGGAAAAACGGCGAGGCGCAGCGGACTCAGCGGCTGCGGCGGCGCGACGGCGGCGGTTCGTCCTGCGATGGCATGCCCTGCGATGGCGTGCCCTGCGACTTCATGGCCTCCATCCGCGCTTCCTCCTCGCGCCGGCGCTCCCGCTCGCGCTGCAATTCCAGTTCCTCGATCACGCGCAGGTGCAGCGCCTGGGCGAGCATGGCGCGATAGATCGGGTGGATGCCGGCATGACCGAGCGCGGTCCACAGCTGGTCCTTGTCGGCGCCGTGGGCGTAGACCGAGACGCGCTCGAAATCGGTCAGCTCCGGCGGTGTGTCGGCGCGGACGATCGCGACGAATTCGCTGAAATCCATGACGCCTCCGAAGCTGCGGCGATGCCGCGGTACGCGTTCAGTCCGACTCCCACCACATCAGGAATTCGTGCCACAGGCGCTTGAAGAAACCGGCCTCGGGCACGCCCTCGATCGCCACCAGCGGCGCCTCGATCACGACCTTGCCGTCGAGCAGCACGCGCACGGTGCCGACCGGCTGGCCGGCGCGGACCGGCGCGATCAGCGTCTTGGGCACGTCCATCTGCGGCTTGAGATCGCGATAGCGCCCGCGCGGGGTGCTGACCAGCAGCGGCTGTTCCAGTCCGAGCTTGACCTGGTTCTCGGTGCCCTTCCACAGTTTGTGGGTGGCGATGACGGTGTCGGCCTGATACAGGCGATGGGTCTCGTGGAAGCGGAAACCCCAGTTCAGCAGCGCCTGCGAATCGTTCATGCGCTCGTCGTCGCTGGCGGCGTGCATGACCACGGTGATCAGGCGCTGGTCGCCGCGCTTGGCCGAAGCCAGCAGACACCAGCCGGCACCGGCGGTGTGGCCGGTCTTGATCCCGTCCACCGACTCGTCGCGCCACAGCAGGCGGTTGCGGTTGGGCTGGGTGATCGGGCCGACGGTGAATTCACGGATCTTGTTGAAGGCGTACTGCTGCGGGTAGTCGCGGATCATCGCGCGGCCGAGCAGGGCCAGATCGCGAGCGCTGGAGACATGGCCTTCGGCCGGCAGGCCGGTGGCGTTGACGAAGCGGGTGTTCTTCAGGCCGAGACGCTTGGCGTAGTCGTTCATCAGCGTGGCGAAGGCGGCTTCGGTGCCGGCGATGTGCTCGGCCAGCGCGATCGCGGCGTCGTTGCCGGACTGCACCGCCATGCCTTTCTCCATCGCTTCCAGCGGCGCGGTCTTGTTGACCTCGAAACCGCTGTAGCTGCCTTCGGTCGCGGCGCCGCCGGTGCGCCAGGCGTTCTCGCTCATCATCACCCGGTCGTCGGCCTTGATCCGGCCGGCCTGCAGCTCGGCGGCGACGACGTAGGAGGTCATGACCTTGGTGATGCTGGCCGGCTCCAGCGGCAGGTCGATGTTCTCGCCGGCGAGGATCTTGCCGGTGGCCTCGTCCATCACCAGCCAGGCCTTGGCGGTGGCGGGCTTCGGCGCGTCGGGGATGGCCAGCGGCGGCGGTGCGGGTTTCGCGGCCGGTGCAGGCGCGGTCTGCGCCAGAGCCCATCCGGTGACCGCGACCGCGACCGCGAGGGCGACGAGTGCGGCGGATCTCGCGACCGACATCGTGCCGGACATCGCCGGCCTGCTTCCCGCGCTGCGCCGACCCGTCATCTGCCGCTGTTTCGCCCACCAGGTCTTCATCGAATCTCTTGCTCCGGACAATCGCGACGGCCGGCGTCGCGAGAAAGAATTTCAGGCCGCATATTCTGCGGGAAATCGCGGGACAACGCCGAATCCGCCGCGGATCGCGCTCCGCGCGGGCGACGGACTCACTCGCGCACGATCTGCGCCTGCGCGAAGCCCAGATCGGCCGCGCGCGCGGAAAGTTCCTCGACCCGCTCGGCCGCGACCGGACCGAGCCGCAGCCGCCAGACCGGCTGGTCGTTGACCGTGGCCTCATCGATCCTCACCGCGCCGATCCCGGCCTCGGCCACCCGGTCGCGGGCGCGCTCGGCGTTCTCGCGGGTGGTGAAGGCGGCCAGCTGCAGCAGCACCGTGCCGCCTGCGGTGGCGGTCGGCGCCGCGGCTGCGGTCGTCGGCCCGCTCGCAGCCGGGCCGCTCGCAGCCGGCCCGTTCACGAACCGGATTCCGCGCTCGCGCATCCAGCGCTCGAATTCGTCGGCGCGCACCGAGGTGTCCGGCACCGTCGCCACCACCGGCGGCTCCGGCTCGCGCCGTCCCGCGTAGCGGGGAGCGTCCTCGTCGCCGGGCATCAGGGCGCGCACTTCCACTCGCGCCGTGCCCTGCTTGATGAAACCGAGCTTGGTCGCCGCGGCGTAGCTCAGATCGATGATGCGGCCGGCATGGAACGGGCCGCGGTCGTTGACCCGCACCACCACCGACTTGCCGTTGGCCAGATTGGTCACACGCACGTAGCTCGGCAGCGGCAGGCTCTTGT
>JBIJBH010000446.1:0-3200 GCA_044345315.1 Lysobacteraceae bacterium | reverse complement strand
ACGATTTCGGAAGCCTGCCGAAGACGCTGCTGTTCGAGAATTTCAACATCAACGACCTCGCCAACTATCTGGCCGAAAATCATGCCCATACCCTGGGCACGATGTTTACGGAGCAGTTGCAGGCAGGCAATTGAGTTCGATTCGCCGCAGTCGCTGAAAGCAAAGCCCACCTTAGTACCGGTCGGGGAAGTATATGGAAGACGCTAGTGTGTCCTGCCGCGACGGGGAGGCGGACCGCGTGTCCGTCGAAGCCGCCACGCGGAGCTCCTTTCCCATCCTGATGCTGCAGACGGATGTCCTGGCGCATCCCAGGCTCGGTCCTTGGGCGGAACGTCTCTTCGACGAGTGCAAGAACGAGGGCGCCGCGTCCCGCGGAATCGCACACATCGCTCCGAACCTGTTCGTCGGCAGCGATGGCTCCGGGTATCTGCACTACAACCGCTATCGCAAGATCGTGCTGGTGTACGCCTACACCGGTCCGGACGATCGGTTCGACAGCATCGCCAGCGAGTTCGTCGCGCACTGCGACGACAAGGGCTATCAGCTCAACTTCCTCAGCCACATCCCGATCGCATCGATCGGCTCGACTCCGTTCACGGCCACGCCGTTCGGTGTGGTCCAGCGCATCAACGATCTGCCCGATTTCTCGCTCGAGGGCGGCGCGATGCGCAGGTTGCGCAACCAGTTGTACGCGTTCGCGAAAAGCGGCGACTGCAGACTGGAAGAGTACATCTGCGGCTCCGATCCGGCGGTGGCCGAAGAAATCGCCCACGTCATCGACAAGTGGTGCGCCAGGAAAACCAAGGTCAATCCGCTGGTGCGATCGGCCCGGCAGGAGATCCTGGACGGTACGCTGCACCCGAGGCACCGTCTGTTCATCACCCGGGTCGACGGCGTCCTGCAGAACGCGATCCTGATCTCGCCCCTGCGCGAGTCGGACAACGGCTATCTGATGGACCTGGAGTTCTACGGCTCCGACATGCCGCGCGGCGGTCTCGAGTTCGCGATCGTCGGGATCATCGAGAAGCTTCGCGCCGAAGGTCGCACCCTGCTGAGCCTCGGCGGCACCTACGGCTGCCGCATCGAGCAGTCCCCGATCGCCGATCCGGGGGTCGACAAGATTCTCGACGATCTGCACACCCAGGGCATCTTCAACGATCAGGGCAACTTCCAGTTCAAGAACAAGTTCCGCCCCGACGCGCGGACCATCTTCCTGTGCCGGAAGGCCGGCTGCGGCAACCCCGACAGCGTCATCGACATCATCATGATGATCGCCGACCCGTCGCGTACGCGCTCTTCCGAAGCGGAGAACCACACGCCGCTGGAGATCGTCGAAACCGCCTCTTGGCTACAGCCTGCTGTCGGCGGCGCGGACGAAACCGCAGCGCCGAACACGCCCGATCCTGCCGATCCATCGCCGCCGCCCGAGGGCGAAAAAAAAAACCCCGATGATTCCCTGAGCGGGCCTTTCCCCGCGTCGGCGGCGGTCGTCGATGGCCGCCGGGCGAGGGCGCTCGCCTCGGCGCGTTACAACCCCGGTCTGCTGACTGCGGAAGACATCGATCACGACCTGCGCACCGATTCGTGGGCGCAGCTGTCGATGCCGGCGATCGATGCGCGGATGCGCGAACTGCGCGGACGGCTCCAGGAACCTGTCGATGCCGACGCCTGCGTGCGCAGGCTGTTTCCGTTCGCGCATTTCGTTTACACCGAATCCGGCAGGACCGCCGAGCAGGCGCTGTACCGGGCATGGCCGAGGAAAGGCGCGGTCTATCAGAATCCGATGTTCCCGACGAACATCGCCAATCAGATCGGCAACGACTTCGTCCCCAGACAGATCGCGGTACCGGCGTTCTACGCGATGGATCAGGATCTGACGGGCAGGAGCGATCTGGATCTGGACGCGCTGCGCACGGCCCTGGACAAGGATCCCGCCGCGCTGGCGATGGTGTGCGTCGAGCTGAGCGACAACGCCGCGGGTGGACAGCCGGTGTCCATCGAACATCTGCGCGCGATACGCGCGATGCTCTCCGCGCACGGCGTGCCGCTCGTGGTCGATGCGACCCGCGTCCTCGAAAATGCGCGTTTTCTTCTCGAAGCCGACCCGGCGCATGCGTCTGCGCAACTGCAGGAATCCGTGCGCGCGCTGCTGGCCTGCGCCGACACGGTGGTCGCGAGCCTTCCGAAAGACTTCTGCCTGGACAGGGGAGGTCTGATCGCGACCAACGATACGGCCTTCCATCGCGCCGCGCAGGAAGCGGCCGATCGCGCCGGTTCCTCGCTCGACGCGCTCGACCGCCGACTGGTCGGTCTGGCCATGCGCGATCGCGCTTTCCTGGAATCCCGCCTGGTCGAGAGGATGAACGCCGTGCGCCGTATCTGGACGGCGCTGCGCGGGTGCGGCGCGCCGGTGATCGGTCCGCCCGGTGCGCACTGCGTGCTGGTCGATGTCGCCCGCATCCCCGAGTTCTCGCAGCTCGAAGCGCCGGTCGCATCCTTCCTCGCCTGGCTGTATCTGGAAACCGGCATCCGCGCCGCCGCCCACAATACCGGGCTGCGCCGCCGTCCCGAATTCGCCGGACTGGTACGTCTGGCATTGCCGATGGGGCTCGACGATGCCCGCATCGAAGCCATCGAAACAGCGCTGGTTCGCGCATTCGGTCGCCGGAAAAACATCCCCGAACTCGCACCGTCGCAGGGCTCCGGCCTCGCTTTCGGCGAGATGAACACGGAATACACGTTGAAGACCATGCGCAATCCCGATCCTGCAGAAACCGCTGTTTCCCTCGATGAGGCGTCCGGGAACGGCGCTGCCGACGCCCCGATCGATCCTTCCGACGCGGTCGCGGAGGAGGTCGTCGCTGCGGGCGATGCCGACGATGCGACGGAGGAGGCGGGCGCGGATGCGGTGCCGCCGGCACCGATGGCGGAACGCCGGATCTTCGACATCGCCGTGGTCGGTATGGCCGGCCGTTACCCGAAAGCGCGGAACATCGGCGAATTCTGGGTCAACCTCAAATCCGGCCGGGACTGCATCGAAGACCTGCCGCAGGATCGCTACGAGCAGCGGCTGCGTTACGGGCCTGCTGCGCGTTATCGGGGCGGTTTCATCGACGATGTCGACAAGTTCGATTCGCTGTTCTTCAACATTCCGCCCAAGGATGCGGAGCGTCTCGATCCCCAAGAGCGTCTGTTCGTCG
>JBIJBH010000057.1:0-11869 GCA_044345315.1 Lysobacteraceae bacterium | reverse complement strand
CTGATCAAGCGCAAGCTCGATCTGGCCGCGCCCGAAGTCCACGACGCCAACGCGGTGTGGTGGCGGGTCGACGGTTTCATCGACCCGAAGACCTGGTCCGACGACGCGGCCTGGCTGTCGCGCTGCACGCCGCCGGATCGCTGGCGTTCGACCAACCACATGTGCGGCCCGGGCTACTGGTTCTGGCTGATTCCGCTGTCCTCCGGTGCGCATTCGCTGGGCATCGTCTGCGACGCGACCATGCACCCGCTGGAGACGATGAACACCCACGAGAAGGCGATGGCGTGGCTGCGCGAACACCAGCCGCGGGTCGCCGAGGCGCTGGATCGTCCGGAACATCGGCTGCAGGATTTCCTGTTCCTGCGCCATTTCTCGCACGGCTGCAAACAGGTGTTCAGCGGCGACCGCTGGGCGCTGACCGGCGAGGCCGGCGTGTTCCTCGACCCGTTCTATTCGCCGGGCAGCGATTTCATCGCGATCGCCAACACGCTGATCTGCGATCTCGTCGCCAAGGACCGCGCCGGCGAACCGTTCGCGCCGTACGCGGAGATCTTCCAGCAGCTGTATTTCGGCTTCTTCGACAACACGATGACGCTGTACCGCGGCCAGTACCCGCTGTTCGGCGACGCCCAGGTGATGCCGGTGAAGGTGATCTGGGACTACACCTACTATTGGGCGCTGCTTGCGCCGCTGGTCTGCGGCGGCAAACTCACCGAGGTGTCGCTGCTGGGCCGGCTGCGCCCGCAGTTCGAACGCGGCCGCGCGCTGAATCTGGCGGTGCAGGCGCTGCTGCGCGCCTGGGGCAAGGCCAATCGCGCCGCCGGCCTGCCCGATGCGGACACGCTCGACGGCCGCCTGCTCGACCAGTTCGGCATCGACTGGTTCCACGAAATGAACCGCGCCCTGCACGACACGCTCGACAACCCGACCTTCGCCCGACGCATCCGCGACAACGTCGCGCGCATGGACTGGCTGGCCGCGGAAATCCTGCAGCGCGCGCGCGCGGCGCATCCGCAGATCGACGACTGCGGGCTGGCGGCGCTGCTCGCCGATGCGCCCGCGGCGGCAACCTCGCTCGCGCCGATCTGGTACGCCGCTGCCTAAGCTGCGGCACGGTGCGTCGATCCGACGCACCACGGCAAACGGATTCCGATCATGAGATCGTCATCCCTAGCCGGAGGCGAGGGATCTGTTCTTTTCGACAAGGCATTCTCGCCTTGTCGAAAAACGACGGACGTCCTGTCCGTCGCCTTACGGTTCTACAATTGGAGGTCTATGGCGCCGCGCCAAGACCCAAGGAAGATTCTTGATGGACGCTTCCGGAGCATCGAACCTCCCGCCCCACTTCTCCCGACTGAGTCGAAACACAGAGACATCTCTGTTGCAACGCGCGGGACAGGTTCGCAGCGAAGAACCCGAAGAATACAAAATGTGGTCTATCTCATCGCAAAATCTGCAGGCTTCAGATCAATTTTTTCTCGAAATCAAGAAATGGGCCGGTAAGAACGGCAAATTCATCTACGCGATCCAAGCTAAGCCTGGAATGAGTCCTCAGAAGATCAGACAAACCTTCGTTGACGCAAGCGATAGAATGAAACGCGATGGCCGCAATTGCTCGCGATTGAACGAAAAACACGTCGCAGATTTCTGGCTTTACGTCGGACGATCAGAAAAGCTGCATTCGAGAATGAAAGAGCACTTTGGCCACGGCTCAAAGTCAACCTATTCTCTGCAGATGATCCATTGGTCGGAATCGTTAGAATTGCAACTGGAATTGCATTGCGCGAGGTATCGAGAAGACATTCACGACCTCGTGCTCCAATCGCTCGAAGATCAACTTTGGGATGATCTTCGCCCGATGTTCGGGCGACGAGGCCCTCGGTGAAGTCGCCGTCGTGCGCGTTGGAAGTCGCCCTCAACTCATCCCGCCATCCACCCCGATCACCTGGCCGTTGACATAGGCGGCGCCGTCGCTGCACAGGAACGCGACCAACGCGGCGACTTCCTCCGGCGTGCCGGCGCGGGCGGCGGGGACCATCTGCTTGATCTGTTCGGGCGGAAATGCCTCGTTCGCCATGCTGCCGGCGATCACGCCGGGGGCGACGATATTCGCGGTGATGCCGCGGCTGGCCATTTCGCGGGCCAGGGATTTGGTCGCGCCGTGCAGCGCGGCCTTGGCCGCGGCGTAGTTGGTCTGGCCGCGGTTGCCGAGCACGGCGGCGACCGAGGACACGCTGACGATCCTACCCCACCGCGTGCGCGCCATCGGCAGCAACAAGGGTTGTGTCACGTGAAAGAAGCCGTGCAGCGACACGTCGATCACCCGCTTCCATTGCGCGTCGTGCATGCCGGCCATCGGTGCGTCGTCGTGGATGCCGGCGTTGTTGACTACGATCTGGATCGGCCCCGCTTCCAGCAGCGCCGTCAGCGCCGCGCGCGTCGCCTCGCCGTCGGCGACATCGAAGGCGACCGCTTCGGCCGCGCCGCCCGCGGCCACGATGTCGTCGCGCACCGCCTCGGCGCGGGCGAGGTTGCCGTTCGCGTGCACGATCACGTGCGCGCCCTGCGCCGCTAATACGCGGCAGATCGCGCCGCCGATATCGCCGCTGCCGCCGGTGACGAGGGCGCGGCGTGGGGTCTTGTTCATGCGGTTTCTCCGGAATGACGGCGCGATTCTGTGGGAGCGACGCGAGTCGCGACAACGGGTCGGTGCGATCCGGCGTCGCCGCGAACCGCAAATCCCCCCGCCAGCGCTGCGCGCTGTCGGCCCCCTTTTGCAAAGGGGGCGAGACCTGCTCGCGTGGAGGCCGATCGATACGAACGGTCTGCAGGGCTGGCGTCGCCGGTTGCGAGAACGACTTGCGAACGCCCGTCTTTCCAGCCCCTTTGCCAAAGGGGGCGGGCGACCGCGAAGCGGGCGGCCGGGGATTTGCTGCAGCGCCGTTCACGCCTGCAACATCACCGCTGCCCGCCCCTCGGCGAGCAGCGCGCCCTGATGGAAGATGCGGAAGACGTACTGCTGCGTGGTCTCGCTGTCGGCCAGCAGCTCGGCCTCGCCTTCGAGGTCGCCGGGCAGATCGTCGATGCGGGCGAGGTGCAGGCGCACGTCGCGCAGGGCGACCAGGAAGCCGACCTTGGGCGCACCGCCGGACGCGGCGCCGCGCAGGCCGCCGTGCACGGCCATCGCCTGCGCGCCGTATTCGCACAGATGCACCGCGCGCAGGCGGCCGGCGCTGCGCAGCGGGTGCGCCGGATCGCGGTGGCCGGCGCTGCGCAGGCGGATGCGGGTGTCGTCGTGATCGACGACCGCATCCCACAGGCACATCGCGCCCTGGTGCGGAATCATCGCTTCGATGGCGGCGCGGTCGATCATGCGTTCGGCCTTGTGTGGGAGCGGCGCACGCCGCGACGGGCTGCGGAACGTTCACCCATGGTGCGTCGCGCCTTGCGGCGCTCCCACAGTCGCGTCCACCGGATGCCGCGCGATCAGCAGCGCCAGCGCGAAATTGCCGATCACGCCGACGGTGACGGTGACGCCGATCGCGCGCAGCACCGGGATGCTCGACAGCGCCAGCAGGAAGAACACCAGCACGGTCATCAGGCTGCACACGATCAGCGCGTGCAGGGTGCGCAGCTGGTCGGCGCGATCGTCGCCGGCGTGCTCGAAGAACAGCGCGTAGTCGAGTCCGAGACCGGCGGCGAGGATCAGCGCGACCAGATGGAACAGGGTCAGCTCCACGCCGAAACCGCGCAGCACGGCGAGGATCAGCAGCGTGGTCAGCGCCATCGGCAGCAGCACGCGCAGCGCCCGCCGCGGCGCGCGCAGCGCGATCCACACGGTCGCGATCAGCAGCAGCGCGGCGATGCCGAGCGCGGCCAGCACCCGCTCGCGGTAGGCCACGACCAGCGATTCGGAGGCGGTCTTCAGGTCGAGCAGTTCGACACCCGCATGACCCGCGACCGCGGCAGCGACCCGCGCCGGATCGTCGAGCCCGGTCATCGAGACGAGCGCGATCGCCTGTTGCGGACCTTCATCGGCGCGGTGTTCGACCAGCAGACCGCCGAGCCGGGTCGCGAGCGGCGTGCCGTCGAGATCGCGCGGGGTCAGCGGCGGCGCGCTGCGTGCGCGTTCGATGTCGACGAGGAACTCCTCGAACGCATCGGCACGGAACGGCGTGGGCGCGACCGCGGCATCGAGCGCGGCGCGCAGCGCGTCCGGCGCGGGCAACGCGGCCTGACGCGCGCGCTGGGTGGCGGCGCTGGGCAGCACCTTCGCCGGGCTGTCGTAGCCGGCGATCGCGCCGTCGGCGATCAGTGCGTCCAGTTTCGGCTGCAGCGTTTCGACCGTGCGCAAGGCCGCTTCGACATCGTCGCCGCGCACCGCCAGCAGCCAGCGCACGTCGGGCGCGCCCAGTTCGCCGCGCAGGCGCGCGTCCTGCGCCAGCGCGTCCGCGGGCACCGGGGTGAGTTTCGACAGATCGTTCTGCCAGAACGGGCCCGGCGCGAACGCGGTGACGCCCGCGCACAGCGCGGCGAAGACCAGCAGCGCCGCGGCGCCCGGGCGCGGCACCCGCGCCACCGCGGTCCACAGCCGCGCCAGCCGCGGCGAATCGGCGGGGTCGCGCGGATCGGGATCGATCAGCGCCGGCAGCAGGAACCGCGTGCTCAGCGCGGCCACGCCGAGCCCGGCGATGGTGAACACCGCGAGCTGCTGCAGGCCGTCGACGCCGGAAAACAGGAAGGTCAGATAGGCGATGCAGGTGGAGGCGACGCCGGTGGCGAGCGTCGGCCACAGCGATCGCGCATTCGCCCAGGGCGAGACGCCGGCGCGCTGATGACTGAATAGATGGATCGGATAATCCTGGACCACGCCGATCAGGGTGAAACCGAAGGCGACGGTGATGCCGTGCACGCCGTCGAACAGCAGCGCGACCGCGCCGAGCCCGGCCAGGCCCGCGCTGGCCAGCGGCAGCACCCCGAACAGCGGCGTGCGCCAGCGCCGATAGGCGACGAACAGCAGCAGCAGCACGCCGATGCCGTCGATCATGCCGATCCGCTGCGCCTCGCGCTCGGTCCGTCCGCCGATCTCGACCGAGAACGCGCCCGGCCCGGTCAACAGCATGCGCGTGCCGCTGTCGCCGCGCGCGGCCGCGAACGCGGCCTCGATCGCGCCGACCGCGTCCTGCTGTCCGGTGGGATCGAAGCCCGCGGCGCGGGTCTCGATCGCCAGCAGCGCCTCGCGTCCGGCGCGGTCGAACCACACGCCGTGCAGCCGCTGCGGCGACAGCGCGGACTGCAGCGCCTCCGCCACGCGCAGGGTTTCCAGCGTGGGATCGGCCGGCAGCAGCGGTTCGATCAGCGCCGCCGCCGGCGAGCCCAGATCCTGCACGCGCTCGTCGAGCTCCGCGCGCAGCAGCGTCGCGTCCAGCGGCTGCGTGTCGAAACGCGGCGACAGCAGATAGCGGTACGGACGCAGGCGTTCGGGAATCGCCGCCAGCGGATCGCCGCCGCCGTTGGCGACGAACACGAAGCGCGGATCGCCCGCCAGCGCATCGGCGACCGCCTGCGACTGCGCGGCGAGGGTTTCGGCATCGGCACCGGAGATCGCCATCAGCAGCAGCCGCGAACCGGGGCCTTCGCCGAGTTCGTCGAGCAGGAGTTTCTGTGCGGGGGTCTGGGCGGAGGGCATGAACTTGCGCAGATCGCCGCTCATCTCCAGCCGCTGCGAGACGAAGAACGCCGCGCCGATCAGCACGATCAGCCAGAGCAATGCCAGCGCGGTTCTCGTCGTCGCGCTCATGCCACCGACCTTGTCATCGCAAGCGCACTCACCGCACCCCCGTCCGACACAGCGCCTCCAGCGCGCGCATGTCGCTGTCTGGCTTCGCCGCCAGCGCGGCGCTGGCCAGCAGGGTGCGCTGCAGATCGCCCTTGACCGGACGGGTCTCGATGCAGCGCAGCTCCGCGCCCTGGCCGTGCAGCACGATCTCGCGCACGCGCGCGGCCAGCGCCTTGTCGCGCGGGGTGAGCGTCAGCGTCCAGCGCGTGCGCGTGCCCTGCGCGCGCAGCGCGTAGTCGCGTTCGATGCCGACGCGATCGCCGGCGAGCAGGGCGCCGAAACTGCCCTGCAATCCCGCCAGTTCCGGCACCCGCGACAGCGCGAAGCGGCGCGGCGGTTTGCCGGCGCGCGCGATCACCGCCTCGCCGGCCCGCAGGGTGGTGGTTTCGCGATACGGCGTGCGCACTTCGCGCACCAGGGTGTCGGCATCGGGGCGGCGATATTCGCCGACCAGCCGCAGCGGCGTCTTCAGCAGCGCCGAGCCGCGCACTTCGACGAAATCGGTGCGCATCGGCGCCGGGCGCGCCAGCGCCTGCAGGATCCAGCCGCTGTCGACCGCCTGCGCGAAGGCCGGCGTGGCGACCAGCGCGATGAGGGCCGCCAGCAGGCTAGCGGGAAGGCGGCGCGGCATCGGCGTGCTCATGGCGTCGCGGCTCCTCGGCCGCCCAGAAATCGTAGAAGTTGAACCAGTTGTACGGGGCGCTGCGGGCCACCGCTTCCAGCCGCGCGGCGTAGCGATGGATCAGTCCGGCGATCACCTCGGTCCGCCGCGCGCGCGGCGCGGCGATGCCGTCGCTGAAATCCTCGAACGACAGCGTATAGCGGTTGCCGCCGCGGTACAGGCCGAAGCCGAGCACCACCGGCGCCTTCAGCGCGGCGGCGATCTGCCAGGGCGCGGTCGGGAACGGCGCCTCTTCGCCGAAGAACGGCGCGTGCACGGTCTGCCCGCCCGGATGGGCGCGATCGACCAGCAGCGCGACCATCGCCCCGGCCTGCACCGCCTGCTGGATCTCCAGCATCAGCCCCGGGCCGTCCTGGCCGGCGTCGATCACGGTCGCCGCGACCTGCGGATTGAGCGCGTCCAGCAGTTCGGTCAGGGCCTGGTTGTGGGCCTTGTCCAGCACCACCCGCACGGTGTACTCGGGCCGCTGCAGCGACAGCACGCGCAGCACTTCGAAACTGCCCAGATGCGAGCCGAACAGCAGCATGCCGCGGCCGTCGTCGAGATACTTGTGCAGATGCTGCAGACCGTCGACTTCGACCCGGAAGCGGCGCATCCGCTCGCCGAGCAGGAACACCCGGTCGAGAATGGTCGCGGCGAAGCAGTGGATGTGGCGGGCGACCTCGAACAGCCCGGCCGGGCGGTCGAACACGCGGCTCAGCCAGGCCCGGGAGGCGGCGCGTTCGGGCGCGCGTCGCAGCAGGAAATACAGGGTGATCGGCAGCAGCAGCAGACGCCCGATGCCGCGTCCGCCGTAGCGGCCGATGCCGCGGATCAGCCACAGCGCGAAGCGGCCGCCGCCCTCCGGTCGCGATTTCCACTCCGTACTCATGACGGCATGCTCATGTCATCCGGTCCGGACCTCGCCCGAGGCGATCGGCGCATCGTCGCGCAGCACCCGGAACTTCCAGCGTCGCGGTTCGCCCGCGGCGGGATCGAGCCCGGCATCCAGTTCGATCGTCGCGGTCTCGCCCGGCAGCAGCGGCCGCACGAACTTCACCTGCGGCCAGTGCAGCGCGGCGCAGGGGCCGTGCGCGCGTTCGATCGCCGCCAGCACGTGATCGAGGATCACCACGCCGGGCACCACCGGACGTCCCGGGAAATGCCCCGGCAGGCAGGGGTGATCGGGGGCGACGACGAAGGTCTCCGCACCGAAAGTCTCTGCGCTCATGCCGCGCGCTCCCGCTCGGCGGCCTCGAGCATCGCTGCGATCGCGCCGCGCGCCGCCTCGGCCAGGACCTTCGGATCGGCGTCCGCCGCAGCGCTCAGCGGTGCGCCGAAGCGCAGCGCGATCGTGCCCGGGCGCACCCGGAACAGCCCGCGCGGCGGCAGCACCGCGCCGGCGCCGTGGATCGCGACCGGCAGCACCGGCACGCCGGCGGCGACGGCGGCACGGAAGGCGCCGCTGCGGAACGGCGCGACCCGCCCGTCGAGGCTGCGCGTGCCTTCCGGGAACACGCAGAGGCAGGCGCCCGCCTGCAGCAGCGGCACGCTGTCGCGCAGCATCGCCTCGCCGGCGCCGCGCCGCTCGCGCTGCACGAACACCATGCCCATCGCGCGGGTGTAGGCGCCGAGGAACGGCACCCGCCCCAGTTCGCTCTTGATCACGAACCGCAGCGGCACCGGCACCGCGCGGAACAGCGCGCAGATGTCGATCATCGACTGATGGTTGGCGACGATCACGTACGGCTGCGACCAGTCGATCGCCTCGGCGCCGTGCACGCGCAGTTCCGCGCCGGCACCGCGCAGCAGCCCCGGCGCCCACAGCCGCGAGGCCATCCGCAGCGGCGCATCGGCCCTGCCGCGCAGCAGTCGCACCAGCAGCGCCGCGCTGATGCAGCCGGCGGTCCAGAGCAGGGTGTACGCCAGCTGCAGCAGATTCCACAGCGCCCACAGCGCGCGGCGCGCTGCCGGTTCGGCGCGCGCGGTCCGCGCCGAGGGGAAGATCAGGCGATCGTCGGTGGGTGCGCTCATCGGAAGAAATCCCGCCAGAACCCCGGCCCCAGCGCGGCCATCCGCCGCGCGAAGTCGAACGCGTTGCGATACGGGCGCACCGGGAACACGCGCTTGCGCCACTGGAACTCCACCGCCGCGAAGCCCAGCAGCAGACCGTAGTTGCCGATGTTGGCGATCAGCGACCACTCGGCGTGGGTCACGGTCAGCGGCGCGGCCACGCCCAGTCGCGCCAGCACGCCGTCGGGCACCGCGATCAGCGCCAGGATCAGATTCAGCGCGGTCAGCACCGCCAGCAGCAGGGCCCAGGCGAGGGTCAGGCCGCGGGCGTAGCGCGCATGCGCCGGCGGCAGGGTGTCGGGGGTGAGGCCGTAGATCGCGGCGATGGGCTTGGCGATCAGCGGTGTGCGCCCGGGCCGCAGGCTGCGCAGGAAACAGGCGCCGATCAGCGCGGTGAACAGCGGCGGCACCAGCAGCAGCGGCAGCAGCGCGTGCGGCGTACGCGCCAGCGCGACCAGGCCGGCGCCGCCGGCGATCAGCAGCAGCCATGCGCGCACGCGTCCGTGGAGCAGGCCGTCGATCAGGAACAGCAGCAGCAGATCGCCCAGCGCCAGCGCCGCGAGGGTCGGCGATTGGCGCACGCCCGCGAAATGGGCCAGCGGCACGTAGGCCACCAGCAGCAGCAGGCGCAGGATCGCGATCACACCGTCCGAT
This sequence comes from Lysobacteraceae bacterium, assembly GCA_044345315.1. Classification (GTDB taxonomy): domain Bacteria; phylum Pseudomonadota; class Gammaproteobacteria; order Xanthomonadales; family Xanthomonadaceae; genus Lysobacter_I. Next base: position 2,642 of record JBIJBH010000057.1, on the reverse strand, counting down.
GCTGTTCGACGTGGGCCGACAGCGCGCGCAGCGAGGCGAAGATGCGGCGGTTGTCGTCGTTGTCGGAACGCAGCTGGAAGCCGTACTTCTTGCTGATCGCCAGGGCCAGTTCCAGGGCGTCGATCGAGTCCAGACCGAGGCCGGCGCCGAACAGCGGGGCTTCGGGGTCGATCCCCGAGGGCTCCACGCCGTCGAGGTTGAGGCTTTCGACCAGCAGTTCCGCCAGTTCGCGTTCGGCGGCAGTCAGTTCGGACATGTTTCGGTACCCGGATGGCGGAACAAGGTGCTGAAGGGAACGGATAGCGGGATGCGTGCGGGATGCCGGTCCCGGCGCGCGGGCGTCGCACGCAGTCGGGAGACGGGAAAGGCGCCGCGGAAGGGCCGCCCGGCGGACGGGCAAGGGCGGGGCACCGCGCGGTATGATGCCAGTCTCAGACCGCGACAAGAAGAGCATGACGTTCCACCACGGCGGGAATCACAGGGGGAAGCAGTCCACAGCAGCCTCGACGACCAGTCCGGGCGCGATTCCGGGCGCGAGCCGCCCCGTCATGCCGCAGCCTGCGGAGGCGTCGCCGGCATGAGCCGCCCGCTCCGCTACACCGATACGGGCCCCGCGCTCGCCGTCGACTATGTCCAGGCACTCACGCCGGACGCCCTGCTCGACGATCACACCCTCGCGGTGTTCGGCTTCGGCCCCGAGGCCCCCGAATCCACCGACCCGCGCTACCTGCGCGTACCGCTGCAGCCCTGGGGCGCGGCCCCGTTCGAACGCTGGCGCTGCGCCGGTCCGGTCGATCGCGGGATCGAAGGCGATCCGGAACACGGCCTGGTGCGCTGGGCCAGCGACGGCCAGCTGACCTTCGGCGCGATCGAGATCGACGAAGCACCGGGCGAACACCCGGACCACAGCGACATCTGCGACGCCGCCGAACGCGCCTATCGCCGGATCGTGCGCTTCGTCTCCGGCAGCCGCACGCCGAACCTGCTGCGGATCTGGAACTACCTCGACGCGATCACCCTCGGCGACGGCGACGCCGAGCGCTATCGCCGCTTCTGCGTCGGCCGCGCCCGCGGGCTGGGCAGCTTCGACGCGCAGCAGCTGCCCGCCGCCACCGCGATCGGCCGCTGCGACGGCCGGCGCACGCTGCAGGTCTACTGGCTGTCCGCCGCGCGCCGCGGCATCCCGGTCGAGAATCCGCGTCAGGTCAGCGCCTACCGCTACCCGCGCGAATACGGCCCGCAGCCGCCGAGCTTCGCCCGCGCCATGCTGCCGCCGCCGGGCGGCACCATGCCGCTGCTGCTCTCCGGCACCGCCAGCGTGGTCGGCCACGCCTCGCAGCACGTCGGCGAACTGCTGGCGCAGGTCGGCGAGACCTTCGCCAATTTCGATGCGCTGCTCGCCGAAGCCCGCCGCCATCAGCCCGCCTTGCCCGCCGCCTTCGGCGCCGGCACCCGGCTCAAGGTCTACGTCCGCGACGCCGACGATCTGCCGCTCGTCGCACAGGCCCTCGACGAACGCTTCGGCGCCGCGGTCCCGCGCCTGGTCCTGCATGCCGCGATCTGCCGCCGCGAGCTTGCGGTGGAGATCGACGGCGTGCATGCCTGAACATCGCAGCCCGCCGGGCTTGATTCGCCGCCCGGCGCAACCATGTCCGACACTGCCGGCCGCGCATCCGCGGCCTTTCCCGAGGGGACGCGCGTCATGGGGTTCATCAGTCTGATCTGGGGCATCCTCGCGATGCTGTTCATGCTCGTCGCCCTCATCCCGCTGCTGGGCTGGCTCAACTGGCTGGTCATCCCCTTCGCCGGCATCGGCGCGATCCTCGCCGGGATCGGGATCATGTTCAAAGGCGAAAAGGGCCGCCGCGCGAAGGCCGGCCTGGTGCTCAACGCGATCGTCATCGTGGTCGCGCTGGTGCGGCTGGGGATGGGTGGCGGGATCATCTGATCAGCCATCCTGATGCTGTCCGCCGAAATTATGTGGTAGCGCTTGCCTTGGACTTAATTCATGCGCGCGCTTAAGCGCGTCATTTCCGCCATTCGGCCAGGGCATTGAGAAACAACCGGAATCTTTCCGTTCTGCAGCGCGGACTATCTTCTTTTTGAAGATAAGACGGCGAGCTCAACTGCTGCTAGCAGTACCCAATGAGTCTGGTCACTGCTTGATTCTTCGCCACTCAAGGTACCGCCTCTTGGCGCATCGCAAGGATAGGCGCATTAAATAGGCAACAATGAAGGGCGAAGCTCCAGCATCAAAAAGTTTCCTGCAACAAGAAATGCCCGCGGGTGAGAGAGTCCCATTATGCCTTATATGCTTTGGATCTCCGGGCTGTAAGCTCTCCAACAAGCCGGATTGCTGAAGCCGTCTGATCTTATCATTTGCTTCATCCGCTTCTTCTTGCAAGATTCTTGATTGTCTCCGAATTTTTCGCTTCAGCCGTTTCAGCTCATCTAGATAAGTTCTTTCTGCTGCTTCGAACAGAACACTACGAAATGAAAGGGTGAGGACAAAGTGTCCTCTCATCCCAGAGAAAATTTTTTCTCGAAAGTAACGTACCCGGCTTAGCAGGCTGTTGAAATTTGACCCGATAGCGGGGGCATTTTCGTAATTCCGGCTTGTCTGCGGGCGATTCCGGCGGAGC
>JBIJBH010000445.1:0-3209 GCA_044345315.1 Lysobacteraceae bacterium | reverse complement strand
GCCGAAACGCATCATCCGCAGTTCGATATTGAGATGCTGCGGGCCGAAACGAACGAACCCGCCTTGCGGCGGGTTCGGTCTTCGAAAGGTTCGTGATCGAAAGCTTTCGCGTCAGTCGATATCGAGGAAGCTGCGCAGTTGTTCGCTGCGGCTGGGGTGGCGCAGTTTGCGCAGGGCCTTGGCTTCGATCTGGCGGATGCGCTCGCGGGTGACGTCGAACTGTTTGCCGACTTCTTCCAGCGTGTGATCGGTATTCATGTCGATGCCGAAGCGCATGCGCAGCACCTTGGCTTCCCGCGGGGTGAGGCCGGCGAGGACTTCGCGCACGGTTTCCTGCAGGTTGATGTTGGTGGTGTTCTCGATCGGGGACTCGACGTTGGTGTCCTCGATGAAGTCGCCGAGGTGGCTGTCCTCGTCGTCGCCGATCGGGGTTTCCATCGAGATCGGTTCCTTGGCGATCTTCAGGACCTTCCGGATCTTGTCCTCCGGCATGTCCATTTCTTTCGCCAGCTCTTCCGGGGTCGCTTCGCGGCCGTACTGCTGCAGCATCTGGCGGCTGATGCGGTTGAGCTTGTTGATCGTCTCGATCATGTGCACCGGGATGCGGATGGTGCGGGCCTGATCGGCGATCGAACGGGTGATGGCCTGACGGATCCACCACGTCGCGTAGGTCGAGAACTTGTAGCCGCGGCGGTATTCGAACTTGTCGACCGCCTTCATCAGGCCGATGTTGCCTTCCTGGATCAGGTCGAGGAACTGCAGGCCGCGGTTGGTGTACTTCTTGGCGATCGAGATCACCAGGCGCAGGTTGGCCTCGACCATTTCCTTCTTGGCCTTGCGCGCCTTGGCTTCGCCGTAGGCCATCGCGCGGCTGATGTCCTTGATGTCGGAGAGCTTGAGGTACAGCGCCTGTTCGATCGAGACGGTGGCCTCCTGCTCGGCGATGATCTGGTCCTTGACCTCGCGCAGGCCCGAAGACCACTTCTGCTTGCGCTTGAGCATTTCGTCGACCCAGCCGGTGTTGGTCTGGTTGCCTTCCCACGCGCGGATGAAGTCCTTGCGCGGCATGCCGGCGGCGCGGGTCGAGAGGTCGAGGATGCGGCGCTCGTGTTCCTTGATCTGACCGAGCACGTCGCGCAGCTTCTTGACCAGGGTGTCGGTCAGGCCCAGCGGCAGCTTGAGGGTCATGAACTGGTCGGCCATTTCCTGGCGCAGCGCGGCGACCGCCTTGGCGTCGGCGTTCTGCTTGCCGTAGGCCTTCTGGAACTTCGCGTAGCTGGCGGCGAGCAGCTCCATGCGGCGCGCGACTTCGGCCGGATCGGGGCCGACGGGGCCGGCGTCCTCGGTCGCGACATCGGCGTCTTCCTCGTCGGCGTCTTCCTCGGCCGCGGCCGCGTCGTCGCCGGCGAGCACCGCCTCGGGCAGCTCCTCGGCCGGTTCCTCGATGTCGTTGAAGCCGGCGACGATGTCGGCCAGACGCTTCTTGCCGGCCTTGTGCAGCTCGTATTCTTCAAGCAGCAACTGCACCGACCAGGGGAAGCTGGCCAGCGCCGACATCATCTGGGTGAGGCCTTCCTCGATCCGCTTCGCGATCGCGATTTCGCCTTCGCGGGTGAGCAGTTCGACCGTGCCCATCTCGCGCATGTACATGCGCACCGGGTCGGTGGTGCGGCCGCCTTCGCCGTCGAGCGCGGTCAGGGTGGCGGCGGCTTCTTCGGCGGCGGTGTCGTCGACTTCGCGACCGCCGGTGGCGCCGTCGGCGAGCAGCAGGGTGTCGACGTCGGGTGCGACTTCGTGCACCTCGATGCCCATGCCGTTGATCATGCCGATGATGTCTTCGATCTGCTCCGGATCGACGAGGTCGTCGGGCAGGTGATCGTTGACCTCGGCATAGGTCAGGTAACCCTGCTCCAGGCCCTTGCTGATCAACTGCTTGATGTCGGACTGGGGAGCCGGACGTTCGTTGGCCATGGGGTGCGCCACCGTGGGAAAGTGAACCCGTAATGATAGCAGGCCCGGGAAGGGGTCTGGCGCCGGAACGGGCAGGGCGGCGCGGAGAGGCGTGAAAGCCGGATCGGGAGCCGGATCGGGAATGCGTTCGCTGATACGGGCGAACCCGGACTCGGGAGGCGGGCACCGGCCGATGTGGTGCGCCCCGGGAGCGCATTCAAGCCGCGCGGCGGTGGCCCGGGCCGGTGTTCAGGAGGCGGTGGGGGTGTTCAGGCGCGGAGCAGGAAGGTCACCGGCCCGTCATTGACCAGGGCGACCTGCATGTTGGCGCCGAACCGGCCGGTTTCCACCGGCTTTCGGTGGTGTTGCCTGCAGTAATCCACCAATTCGCCGAAGATGTGCTCGGCTTCGGCCGGCGGTGCGGCGGTGCTGAAGCTCGGGCGCAGGCCGGAGCGGGTATCGGCGGCGAGGGTGAACTGGCTGACCAGCAGCAGGCCGCCGCCGGTGTCTTCGAGGGAGAGATTCATCTTCCCGTCCGGGTCCTGGAACACGCGGTAGCGCAGCAGGCGGTCGCCGAGCTTCGCGACCTGGGCCGGGCCGTCGCCGGGTTCGACCCCGATCAGCGCCAACAGCCCCGGGCCGATCGCGCCGACGGTCTCGCCCGCGACCGTGACCCGGGCCTTGGTGACGCGCTGGATCAGGGCGAGCATGCGGCGGTCTCGTGGCGGCGGGGCGCCGAGGATCGTGCGATCCCGGCCCGGGCGCAAGTCGCGTCGGTCGGCTGGGTCCGATCGGATGCGACCGGTAGACTCGCCGCGATGACCGCCGCTTTCGCCCGCCTGCTGTTCGTGCTCGCCCGCCTGCTCGCCCGTCTGCCGTGGCCGCTGCTGCGCGCGCTCGGCGATGCCGTGGCCTGGCTGTGGCGGCGCAGCGGCGGCCGCGAGTACCGGGTGGCGGGGCGCAATCTGGAGCTGGCCTACCCGGATCTGCCCGCTGCCGAGCGCGCGTCGCTGCAGCGCGCGATCCTGCGCACCACCGCGCGCCAGGCGCTGGAGACCCTGCGCCTGTGGACCCGACCGCACGCCAAGAACCTGAGCCTGATCCGCGAACAGCACGGCGTGGACCTGTTCGATGCCGCGATCGCTTCCGGCAAGGGCGTGATCGTGGCCGCGCCGCACTACGGCAACTGGGAACTGTTGAACCAATGGCTGGCCGCACACACGCCGCTGGCGATCCTCTACCGGCCGCCGGAGGCGGCG
>JBIJBH010000074.1:0-10819 GCA_044345315.1 Lysobacteraceae bacterium | reverse complement strand
GCTCGAACTCCGAGCCCTGGGCCTTGTGCACGGTGCTGGCCCAGGCGGAGGCATGCGCGGGCAGTTGCGCGGGGCGCCAGGCGCGCAGGCCCTGCGCGGTGTCGAACCAGACCGCGGGCTCGCCGCGATCGTCGCGCCAGACCACGCCGAGATCGCCGTTGTACAGGCCGTGACGTTCGCTGTTGGCGGCGATCGCGAGCAGCCGGCCGTGGAAATATGGCGTGCGCCCGCCGAGCGCGTCGGCGCACCAGGCGTTCCAGTCTTCGGCGCCGAAGGGGCCGCGGCGCAGCGCGGTGAGGATGCGCAGCGCAGCGGCGCGCTGCAGGGCCTGCGCGGGATCGTCGGCGTCGCGGATCGCTTCGAAGGCGGGCAGGGCCTCGCGGCGCAGGGCGTCGGCGAGCGCGGGCGGATCGCCCTGGGCCCAGTCGAGCGCGGGATCGCCGGCACGCAGACAGGCGAACGCGTCGTCGCGATCGCCGCGACGCACCGCGTCGGCCAGCGCCTGCAGGCCCGCGGCGTCGGCCTGACGCCAGGCGCGCAGCAGGTGCACGCGCGCACCGGCGAGCGGCAGCGCGCGTTCGATAGTGTGCGCGGCCTCCGGGCGCGATGGCGAAGACAGGCCGTCGCCGGCGGCGGCGCACAGGCCGCCGAGCACGTCGCCGGCCTCGACCGCGGGCAATTGATCCGGATCGCCGAGCAGCACCAGAGTGGCCTGTGCCGGTGTGGCCGCGACCAGTTTCGCCATCAGCGGAAGATCGACCATCGAGGCTTCGTCGACCACCAGCAGATCGCAGGGCAGCGGATGCGCGGCGTGGTGCGCGAACGCGACCGTGCCCGGACGCCAGCCGAGCAGGCGATGCAGGGTGCGCGCGCGTCGCGGTACGGCGTCGGCGATGTCGGGATCGAGCCGGCCGGCGGCGACATCGGCGCGCAGCACCGCGTCGATCGCTTCGCCGAGGCGCGCGGCGGCGCGGCCGGTGGGCGCGGCCAGCGCGATCCGCGGCGATGGCGCGCCGCGCAGGCGCGCAGCGGCGATGTGCAGGGCGAGCAGGCGAGCGACGGTGGTGGTCTTGCCGGTGCCGGGGCCGCCGGTGACGAGCAGCAGCCGGCGCATCAGCGACAGCGACACGGCCTGCGCCTGACGATCGGAGGCGGTCGCGTCGGCGGCCTCGGCGCCGAACATGCGCCGCAGCAGCGCGGCGTGCGCGGGGGCGTGCAAGGGATCGGGCGCGGGCGGGACATCGGCGGCACGCGCGCGCAGCCGCGCGGCGAGATCCTGCTCGTAGCGCGCGTAGCGGCGCAGCGCGATGCGGCCGTGTTCGAAACTCAGCAGGGCCGCGGGCCGGGGCGCGTGTTCGCCGTCGACCAGCGCACTCTCGCACAGTGCATCGGCCCAGTCGTCGGCGTCGGGCAGGGTCGCGCGCACGTCGAGGGCGTCGAGCAGCGCGGGCGCATCGCGCAGCGCGACGCTGCTGTGGCCGAGCGCGACCGCGCGCATCGCCAGCGCTCCGGCCAGCGACACCGCGGGCGAGGCGCGCAGGCGGTCGCGCAGCAGTTCGGCGAACGCGGCGTCGACCGTGCGCAGTGCGCCTTCCGCCTGCAGATGCTGCAGGGCGCGGGCGGCGACGGCATCGCGATCGTGCGCGGTCATCGCCTTCCGCCTCCGCCCGCGACTTCGCCGTCGAACAGCGCGTCCAGCGCCGCCAGCAGCGCCGGCGACACCGGGTCGACGTGCACGCCGCGACGCGAGACCTCGGCTGCGCCATCGGCGGCATCCTCGACCGCGAGGGCCTCGTGGTCGATGCCGCGCGGATCGATGCTTCCCGGATCGATGCCTCTCATGAACAGATACACCGCGCCGCCGAGATCGCGTGCATCGTCGTAGCGCGCGCCGCGGCGCAGCCGCAGCCAGCGGCGCAGCGCGACCAGATAGATCAGATACTGCAGATCGTAGTCGCGGGCGCGCACCGCGCGGCGCAGCGCGGCCGGTTCGTAGGCCGGCAGCCGGTTGGTCTTGTAGTCGAGCACGTGATGACGGCCGGCATCGTCGCGGTAGACCAGATCGATGTAGCCGTGCATCAGGCCTTCGAGCGCGCGTGGAGTCGTGCGTCGCGGGCGCGGATGGCCGTGGGCGTCGAGCAGCGCGTCGAGCGCGTCGGTGCGCACGCCGCGCAGGCGGAAGTGGAAACCCAGTTCGCGCACCTGGCGCGTCGCCGGCAGCGCATGCAGACGCACGCCGCCGGGCAGCGCGACGTTGAGCGCGCGCGAGACCAGCCGCGCGGTCTGCGCCAGATGCGCGGGCGTCGGCGCGAGGCCGTGCCGCAGCAGCGCGCGTTCGAGCAGCGCGCGCTGGGCCGCGGGCCAGCGGTCTTCGCCGAGTTCCGGCGTGCGCCGCCACAGCACGGCCTCGGCCGTTTCCAGCACATCGTGCACGGCGTTGCCGAACGCGGTGCCGCCGAGATCGTCGGCCTCGGCGACGGTTTCGGCCACGGCCACGGTTTCGTCGTCGGCGCCGCGCGCGGCGATGTCCTCGCCCGCACCGTCGCCGGCCGCACTGCGCGCGTGCAGCGAGGAGAAACTGTGCAACAGCGGCGCATCGGCGAAGCGCCGTCGCGGGCGTCGCGCCGGCGGGGCCGCGGCGTCCTGCGCATCGGCGCGATGCGCGGGCGATGCCGGCGCGTCGGGATCGAACGGCACCACCGCGATGCTGCCGCCGGAAGCGGCGACGATCGCGTCGATGCGCGCGCGCATGCCGGTGTGATCGAGCCGGTCGGCCTTGCGGCCGGTCGGCTCGCCGGCATGCAGCAGCCAGTGCAGCGCGGTGGTTTCGGTGCGCGCGTTGCGGCTCCAGACCACATGCAGCGCGTGCTGGGCGCGGGTCAGCGCGACGTAGAGCTGGCGCTGCGCTTCGGCGCGCTCCTCGCGTTCGACCGCGGCGTCGATCCAGTCGATGTCGTCGGCATCGAGCACGCCCTTGCAGCGCCACACCCGCGCCGGGCGGCCCTCGGGGTCGCAGGCGTCGTCGCGGCTGAGGCCGCGGCTGCCGCCTTCGCTGCGCCAGGCGACGAACGGCAGCACCACCACCGGATATTCGAGGCCCTTGCTCTTGTGGATGGTCGCGATCTGCACCAGCCCCGCATCCGCTTCCAGACGCAGTTGCCGGGTTTCGTCGGCGGAAACGTCGGCGGCGCACTGCTGCGCGAACCAGCGCAGTTGCTCGGCCGGGCCGTGACGCAGTGCGGATTCGGCCTGCAGCAGTTCGGCCAGATGCAGCGCGTCGGTGAGCCGGCGCGCGCCGCCGTCCTCGGCGAGCCAGCGCGGCGCGGCATCACGCAGGAACGGCAGCAGCGCCGGCAGCGGGCCGCGCGCACGCCACAGTTCGGCGGCGGCGGCGAAGCGCTCGGCTTCGCGCTGGGCGCGTTCGGGGTCGGCGTCGAGCGCGGCGATGTCGGCCGCGTCGCGGCCCAGCAGCCGGGTCGCGAGCGCAGCGCGGAAGCGGCCTTCGTCCGCGGGCTCGGCCAGTGCGGTCAGCAGGATGCGCAGTTCGTCGGCGGCCTCGCCGGCGAACACGCTGGCGGTGGCGAGCGTGGCCGCGGCGATGCCGGCGCGCGCCAGCGCCGCGCGCATGGTCGCGGCCTGATCGTTGGTCTGGGTCAGCACGGCGATGTCGGCCGGGCGCAGCGGACGTTCGCGTCCGTCCGTGCGCAGTTGCCCTGCGCGCAGCAGCTGCGCGATCGCGCGCACCGCGGCGTCGGTCATCATCGCGAATTCGTCGTCGCGCACGCGCATGCCGCCGCGGCCTTCGCCGGGCGGCAGCCAGTGCAGGGTCAGCGCCGGCGTCGGCGCGTCGCCGACGCGCAGATCGCCGTCGCGCACGCCGCCGGCCGCGCGCACCGGCTGGAAAAGGATGCGCTCCTCGACGAACGGCAGCGGACTGGCGCCGAACAGGGTTTCGATCGCGCGCAGCAGCGCGGGGCTCGAACGGTAGTTGGCGTCGAGCGCGGCGATGCCCTCGTCGTCCGCGCCCGCCTGCCTCGCGACCCGATCGCGGGCGCGCAGATAGGTCGCCAGATCGCCGCCGCGGAAACGATAGATCGCCTGCTTGGGATCGCCGATCAGGCACAGCCAGCGCTGTTCCGGATCGGTCGCCAGATGCAGGCGTTCGAAGATGTCCCACTGGCGCGGATCGGTGTCCTGGAATTCGTCGATCAGCAGCAGCGGCCAGCGCGCGCCGAGCGCGGCGGCGAAGTCCTCGTTGCCGGTGGCGCGCCACAGGCGTTCGATCAACTGGTCCTGACTGGACTCCCCGCGGCGGAGCATCGTCGCCTCGAAGCGCCGCGACGCCGCCTCGCGCAGCGCGTGCAGCGCGGCCGCGGCGGTCGACGCATCGGCGCGCGGATACACGATCCGCATCGGGTCGCACAGCGCCGGCAGATCCGCGGCGAGCGCGTCCGGCGTCTTCCACAAGGCGGCGAGCAGCGTGTGCACATCGGTGGCGACGACGGCGCCGAACACCGCGGCGTCGCCGGCATCCGCATCGGCGACGTTCGCGGCGGCGCGCCACAGCTCGGCCGCGACCTCATTCCAGACCTCGCCGGCATCGTCGATCACCCGGGTGTCGCCGAGCAGACCGGCGCGGAATCCGAATTCGCGCAGGGCACGATGGCAGAAGCCGTGGATGGTGGCGATCGCGGCCTCGTCCAGCTGCAGGAGCGCCGCTTCCAACCGCTGCCGCACCAGGGTCGCGCCGTCGCGCGCGATCGCCGCGCGCAGCACCGCGGCGGTGATCGCGGCCTCGCCGGGCGCGGCGTCTTCGGGTGCATCGAGCAGACGCCGCGCCAGGCGCAGACGGCGACGCAGGCGCTGCCGCAGTTCCTGGGTCGCGGCGCGGGTGAAGGTGACGATCGACATCCGCGACAGCGCCGCGCCGCGTTCCAGCAGCAGGCGCAGCACCAGGGTCGCGAGGGTGAAGGTCTTGCCGGTGCCGGCGCTGGCCTCGATCAGGCGCGCGCCGTGCAGCGGCAGGCGCAGGCCGAGATCGGCGGCGACATCGTCCGCGGGCCGATCCTGCGGTGCGCGCGGCGATGCGGTCACGGCGTCGGCTCCCGCGCGTCGAACACGCGCACCGCGATCTCGCGGAACCGCTGCGCCTGCGGGCTGTCGCGCTGTTCGAGCAAACCCTGCGGACGGAACGCGAGCCGCAGCCAGGCATCGTCGCGCTCGCCGTCGCCCTGGAACGGCGCGTAGGCGTCGCGCGCGGCCTTCCACGCCGCCGCCGCGTCGCCCTTCGCATGCCAGGCCGCGGCGTAGGCGAACGCCGACTTCGGTGCGAACGGCAGCGGCGCAGACTGGCCTTCGCGCCACAGCGCGAGCAGATCTTCCAGCGCCGCGATCGCGGTCGCGCGATCGAAGCCGCGGTACACCGCTTCGACCGGTGCGCCGGTCTTGCCGTCGGGACCGATCAGGTGCGTGCGCGCGTCTTCGCCGAGCGCGCTGGCGAGCAGCAGATGATCGATCCGCGCGCGCAGCCGGCGCTTGCCTTCGAGGCGGCCGGCGACGAGCACGACGCGCGCGCCGTCGTGGACATCGTCGAAGCGGAACGCGATGCCGGCGCCGTCGTCGCCGTCGGAGACGATGTGCGTGGCGGCCGATGCGCCCAGCACCTGCGCCCGCGCCTCGCGCAGCCGGTCGGCGAGCGCGCGCGCCTCGGCGGCGAGCGCGACGCCGTCGCGTCCGGGCGGCAGCAGCGCGCGGGCGCGCAGCGCGGGGACCGGATCGGCGATGTCCGCGTCGTCCGCGGCCAGCAGCGCGTCGATGGCCTGATAACGCATCAGCGCATCGCCGCCCATCGGCTCGCGCGCGTCGTCGTCGTCCTCATGCCCGGGCAGACGCAGGCCCAGCCGCGTGCGCAGCCAGTGTTTCGCCGGATTCGCGAAGAAGGTCTGCAGCGCATCGCGATCGGGCAGCGCGAGGTCGGTCTCTTCCGGCGGCAGCGGTGCGGGCGCGAACGGCGGCGTCGCGGCATGCCGCTCCGTGCGCATCCGCCATTCCTCGCGATACGAGAAACGCCGCGACGCGGCGGGATCGTCGCCGGCGCCGAACGCGCGCGGCGAGAACGGCTGCAGCGGATGCTCCACGCACAGCGCCTCGCGCGCGGCCTCGCCGTGCATGCGCTCGACGGCATCCAGCAGTTCGCCGATCACCGGCGAAGGCTCGCGCAGGCTGCCGTCGCGCGCGTCGCGGCCGCCGTAGCTGAGATAGAACACATCGCCGGCCGCGCACAGCAGTTGCAGGAACAGGAAGCGATCGTCGTCGCGCACCGAACGATCGCCGAGCCGGCGCGGTGCGCGGCCCTGGATCGCATCGACCAGGCGATCGACATCGCTGCCCGGTTCGCGCCGCGGATAGGCGTCGGCGTCCATGCCGAGCAGGCAGATCACCCGGAACGGCACCGTGCGCAGCGGCACCATGCCGGCGAAGACCACGCCGCCGGTCAGCCACGGCCGCTGCGTCGACGGCTGCGCCAGCATCGCCTCCAGCGCGCGCCGCACCAGCGCCGCGGGCAGCTCGCCGGCGTCGGCGGCCTGTTCGGCGAATTCGTCCAGCGCATCGAACAGGATGCGGCGCGCCTGCGCTTCGGGTTCGTCGATCGGCACGGGCGCGAGCAGCGTGCGCAGCGTGTCGGCCAGACGCAGGCGCCAGGCTGCGGCCGGATGCGGCGTGCGCATCCACTCGGCCAGTGCGCGCAGATGCCGGTACACCGCGAGCGCGCAGTCGAGGGCGTCGGCGTCGGCGCCTTCCAGTTCGGGATAGGGCGCGATGACGTCGTGCGGCATGACTTCATGTGCGATGAAGTCATGCGCCGCGTCCGCGCCGCGCAGCGCGTCGTCGCCGGCGGCGTAGCCGGCGAGCAGCCGGTCGAAGCCGAATTCGAAACTGTATTCGCGCCAGCGCCCGACGCCGGCGCGTTCGCGCGCGGCCGCGTCCTCGCCCCAGCGGATGCCGGCGGCGGCGAACCAGTCGTCGAGCTTCGCCCGCTGCGCCGCATCCAGCGGCAGCGCCTGCGCCAGCGACGGCAGCGCGAGCAGATCGCGGAAGCCGGCCGCGGTCGGCGGCGTGTCGGCCAGCGCCAGCAGATCGGGCAGCAGCGCGATCAGCGGATGGGTCTGGCGCTGCGGGCGGTCGGCGAGCGAGAACGGCACGTAGCGCGGGTCGCCCGGATCGAGCCCGCCGAACACCGCGCGCGCCAGCGGCAGATAGTCGGCAATGTCCGGCGCCATCACCGCGATCTCGTGCGGCTGCAGCGGCGGATCGAAGCGGGTCTCGTCGTCGAGCAGGGCGCGCAGTTGATCGTGCAGCACTTCGACTTCGCGCAGCTTCGAGTGGCAGGCGTGCACTTGCAGCGAGCGGTCGTCGGGATCGCACGGCGACGGCTGCGGGGCAGCGCGTTCGAGCACGTCCTGCTGCAGCCGGTGCAGCAGGGTGTCGCGGCCCGGCGGCAGGAACCGTTCGACCTCGCGCTCGGGCAGCACGATGTCGTAGGAGAACAGGCGGGCGATGATCTCGCGCCCGCCCGCGCCCCAGGCCGCGAGCAGCGGGTTGTCGCGATCGGCCTCGGCCAGCGCCGCCGGCAGCGCGCCGACGCCGTCGCGGCGCAGGCGTTCGCGCAGCGATTCGACATCGCCCCAGTATTCGGCGCAGGACGTGGGCAGATGGAAATCGACCGGAATCCACTGGCCGACCACCGCGAGCAGATGCAGCACGTCGGGCGAGACGTGCAGGGTGCCGAACGCGAACAGGCGCGGCGGCAAACCCGGCGGCGGCAAGCCCGGCGGCGATGCGCCGGCGAAGGCCGCGCCGTCGCGGTCGTGACGCGCCAGCCAGTCGGCGAGCAGCGCGGCGCGATGCGGCATATCCGGCGCGCGCCGGCGCAGCGCGCGCCAGAGCTGCGCCTGCCAGTCGTCATGATCGGCCGCAGGCGCCGCCTCCCAGGCTTCCAGCCAATCGCGGCGATAGGCCTGGTAGCGGTCGTAGGCCGCGGCCAGCGCATCGGCCAGCGCGTCGCGCGCCAGCGCTGCGTCGGCAGCGTTGGCGCCTTGCGCGGCGCGGCGCAGATGGCGACGCACCGGCGCCGGCAGCGCCGCCTGCTCGCCGAGCAGCGCATACAGCCGCCAGCGCAGGTGTTCGCGATCCCAGGGCGAGGCTTCGGGCAAGGTCGGATGCGCCGCGCGCAGCAGCCGCCAGACGAACTCCGAGGGCGTGCACAGATCGAGATTGGCGGCGATGCCGTGCTGTTCGGCGAGGGTCTGCAGCAGCCACTGGCGCAGCCCCGGCTGCGGGATCAGCACCACGTCCGGCGCGAGGCTGTCGGGGTCGGAGGGATCCGCCGGCGTCGCCAGTCGCGCGCCCAGATGCGCGGCCAGCGCATCGAGGCGGTTGCCGGAGATCAGGCGGAAACGGGCGGAGGCGACGGGCATCGGCCCGCCATGATGCCGGACGGGCCGCCGCGACGGGAGCGCGGCGAGTCGGGTCTGTCCCGTCAGAACCGGGTCTGCAGGCCGAGCTGGAGACTGCGATCCCGCGCGCGGGCTTCGTCGCCGAACGATGCGCGACCATCGACGGTCAGTGACCAGCCGCGGCCGAAGTCCAGTTGCAGGCCTGCGGACAGCGCCAGCCGACGGCGCGCGAAGCCGTCGACCGTGGTGCGATAGGCCTCGCCCGCGGGCAGATCGGCATAGCGCAGGGTTTGTTCGCCGCGGGCGTCGAGATCGCGGCGATATTCGGCGCGCAGCTGCGGCGCGAACGCGCCCCAGGCGGTCTCGCGACGATGCTCGATGCGCAGGCCGAGATCGAGACTGCTGTCGGCGACTTCGAGCGGCGCGTAGGCCAGCGGCGGCAACGTGGATGTCTCGAAGGTCGCGACGCCATCCGTCGCGCCCGCGAAGGTTTCGACGTAGCCCGCGAGTCGCAGGCGGCTGGCCTGCAGTCGCGCATAGGGCACCACCCGCCACCCGTCCCGACCGAAGTCGGCGCCGGCCGAGAGCGCGGCGAACCATTGATCGCCGGCGCGCCGTCCGTGCCACGCGGCGCCGGCCGCATCGTCATGGGCGCGCAGTTCGAAACCGAGCCGCTGCTGGCCGACCAGCGCATCGACGAAACCGCGCTCGCCCAGACGCAGGCCGCCGTAGACGGTGAGACCGAGCGCTTCGCTGCGGCTGCGACCATCGTCGTCGGCCGCGAACGCATCGCCGTCGCGGGCGTAACCGACTCCGAAGCCGAGCACGCTGCGCGCACCGGGGCGGAAATCCGCGCCGACACTCACGCCGTCGGTCTCGAAGCCGAACCGGTCGATGCCGTTGCGGCCGTCGTGGTTGGCCGGGCGCACGCTGCCAGCGGCCCACAGGCCGAAAGCCGCGTTCTCGCGCCCGGTCTTCTGCGACGAGGCGTCCCGTCGATCGCGTTCGAAGCCGCAGACGCGGCCCGGGATCGCCCCCACCGACGGCGCGCAGGGGCGCGCGGCGAGCATGCGCAGACCGTTGTCGAAGCCGCCGTAACGATCGACATCGCGCATCCGCTCCAGTCGATCGCGCACGTTGCCGATCTGCGCGTCGGCGAAGCGCCGCGCGCTGCGCAGCTGCAGATCGAGCGCACGCTGCACCCGCGCTTCGCGCGCAGGGTCGGGCCGCGCACGCAGCACGAACACGATCGTCGCCGGCGCGGAGACGCCGTGCGCACTGCGCAGTGTGTAGCGCAGATCGACCCGACCGGCGGCCTCCGCCGCGGGCACGAAATGCAGACGCGGGCCTTCGGCGCCGCGTTCGATCGTGGCGCTGCCCGCGGACGCGGGCGACAGCGAGACGACTTCGGCCTCGGTGAACGGCCCGCCCTGCGCGCCGGCGCTCAGATCCACCGTGGTCGCGGTGCCGGCCCACAGTTCCAGCGTGCGCGAGGCGGCGACCGGAGCCGCGATGGCGGTCGCGTCTCCCGCCGACGCGCCTGCCGCGGGCTCGACCACCAGCGTGTACTCCAGCGTTCCGCGCAGCGGACCGAACGGCGCGCTGGCGTCGGTCGCGGCGATGGTGACGACATGGCTGCCGGCGCCGAGCGGTACGCCGCTGATCACGCCGGCCTCGCTCAGCTGTAGACCGGGCGGCAATGCGCCGGCGATCACCGCATAGCGATACGGGGTCTGCCCGCCTTCGGCCTGGAGCGTCAGGCTGTAATCGCTGCCGACGACGCCCGCCTGCGGACGCGCGGGGCCGACGCGCAGCGCGGGCGCGCCGACGACCAGCGTGTGCAACGGATTGGCGACGACCATCGCTCCGGTGGCGTCGATGGCGCGCAACTGGAACTGGAAGGCGCCGACCGCCTGCGGCGTGCCGCTCAGCACGCCCTGCTCGCTCAGGGCGATGCCCGGCGGCAGCGCGCCGTCGACCACGCCGTATCGGTACGGCGGCGTGCCGCCCTGCGCGGACAGCGCGGCCTGATAGGGCTGACCGGCGACCGCATCGCTCAATACCGCAGTCGGGAACTGCAGCGTGCTGTCGCTCACCCGGAAGGTGTAGGTCCAGGCATACGCGAGGCCGTTCGCGGAGGCGAGGTCGCGCGCCAGGACCGCAAAGTCGTAGTCGCCGGCGGTATCCGGCACGCCGATCAGGCGACCATCGGTCTGCAGGGTCAGACCTGGCGGCAAAACGCCGCCGTAAAGTTCGAACTCGTACGGGCCTTGGCCGCCGGTCGCGGCGAACGACTCCGAGTACAGCAGCCCGACCACCGCGCCGGACAGCGTCGACGGCGTGATGCGCAGGGGCGCCGCCTC
>JBIJBH010000444.1:0-3233 GCA_044345315.1 Lysobacteraceae bacterium | reverse complement strand
ACACCGCGCGCCGTCGCTCACGTCATCGTCCATCCGGGTTACAGAAAACTGCCGCAGGCGCTCATCGATGAGGCGATGAAGTCCGACGACAACGACGCATTGACGCGATTCCTCGCCTCGTCCGACGACATCGCCCTGATTCGGCTCGCCGAACCGGTACGCGATGTGAAACCCGTCCCGCTGTACGACGCCGATGCCCTGGGCAAGGAGATCCGCATCATCGGACGCGGAGCGACGGGCAATGGTTCGGACGGACACCATCCGCATGGCCCCAACCGGACCGATCTGCGTCATGGATACAACCGGGTCGACAGCTCCGAAGGCCGCTGGATCGGCTACACCTTCGACCCGCCACCCGACGCGCTTCCGCTCGAAGCATCGGCCGGCAACGGCGACAGCGGCGGCCCCCTCCTCGTCGCCGTCGATGGCGAATGGCAGGTCGCGGGGATCACCTCCTGGAAACGCGCAGAAGGCAGTTTCCACGCGTTCCGCCCGGGCAGATACGGCCAGGTCAATCACGGCCTGCGCGTGGTGCACTACCGCGAATGGATCATGACCACGATGGCAACGGACGGAGCGGCCGAAGCGTCTCGCTGATCGACGAGGGGCTTGGGAACATCGCTCGATGTTCCGCCGGCATCTCGTCGCAGTCATTCCAATCGATGGCGGGGCGAGACTCCTTTGTCAAACGATGCGCCCCCGTCGTCGGGTGCGTGCGCGGCCATTCGACTCGAGCGGGCATCGGCACATCCTCGAATGCACGGCGTCGCGTGTCTGGTACTGCGCGGCCGCAGGTCGCGCTCGGTCGCCCGTCTCCCGTCTCAGGGCGTCTCTCCGATGAGCCCCAGCACCCACGCGCGCACGCTGGCCTCGTCCCATGCGCCGTCGTAGGCGATGTCGGCGGGGTAGTACTCGAGCGTGCCTCGGCCCATGCCGCGATAGACCTTCTGCGGGAAGGTGATCTGCGCGAGGCCGGAGGGCAGGGTTTCGTTGCGCACCTCCATGTACGGGCCGTCGCCGCCGGTGGCCGAGCCCACCAGTCGCACGCCGGGCACCATCAGCACGCGATCGGCGAAGTCGAGGCATGCGGACACGCATGAACCGTTCGTCAGCATCAGCACGCGCGCCTTGAACGGTGCCGGCTGGTTGCGGGGTCGCTGCTGCGTCAGGCCACCGGACGGATCGACGCGCTTCGGTCCCATGCGCCAGATCGTCTCGCCTTGGGCAACGGCGTCTTCGAGGCCATCGATCAGCGAGGCGAGCTGCATGCGGTCGGGCATCGACAACTGATCCTTCAGCTCCTCGCGCATGCGATGCCAGTACGCGACGTTTTCCGGAGACGGACGCCAATCCACGGCGGTGCGGCGGTCGGGCACGCGCGCCTGTGCGCGGCGCAGAACGGGTTTCGTGAAGATCGCCTCGGCGACCGCGTTCGCCCAGTGCGTGCTGCCGCCACCGTTGCCGCGGGTGTCGATGACGATGGCGCGTGCGTTGCGCAGCGCGTCGCCGCGGGACTTGAGATCGTCGACCAGCGCCTGCAGTTTCGGTGCGGTCTCCTGTCCGGGGTTGAACGAGGGCACGCCCACCCAGACGACGCCCGGCGCCGGTTCGCTCACGCCCCATTCCGCCGCAGGGCCGGTGCCGGCGTTCGTGTACTGCTGCCAGAACGCGGTGTCGGGGGATGGCAGCGCGCGCCATGCGAGCGTCTCCTCGCGCGTGGTTCCGCCTTCGCGCACGGTGCAGCGCGCCGGTGCCGGTGCGAACGGAATGCCGCGGTCGAGGAACAGGCGCGTGATCGCGCGGCTGCGATCGGCGGGCAGGCGCGCGTTCAACACGAACGGGAACACCCGCGCATCGGCGAGTGCAGGCAGCGATCGACCATCGCACGCGAGGATCTCGGTGCCGACAGGAAAGGTGAAGCGACCGTCCGGATCGCTGTAGACCACCACCGCATGCTCCCCTTTCGCCGAGACGATGAACCCCGGCCACTGCGCTGGCGGCAGGTCGGCGATGGCGTTGAGGTCGATATGCGGGTCGTTGAAGCCGTTGAGGTATGCCGACACGGTGTAGAAGGCGCCGGCCTGGTCGCTGACGGTGGCGGCGCGCGCTTGCGCCTCGGTGTAACCGGTCTGGAGCCACTGCGGATAGGCGGGGTTCTCGGTGTCGAACGGAATCGGCGTCTGCGACTGCAGCAGGGCGCGCGCGGCTTCGAGGTCGCGCAGCGTCAGCGCCTGCCAGCCGACGGCATCGGTGGGCAGGGTGGGCGCGGCTGGGGCGGCGGCTGGTTCGGCGGCTGGTTCGGCGGCATGGGCCGCGGCCAGCGCGGTCGTCAGCGCGAATGCGGCGAGCAGAGTCTGGCGCAGGCGGATCGGCATGGTCGGGCGTCCGGTCGGGCGGGGCACCATCGTGCCGGCTGCGCCGGTGGGCGGCGACTGCGATTGGTCACGGCGTGCCGAGACCTCCCACGCCCACACCTGAACGCCCCATCCGATGACCCATGCGGCGCCGAGGGGTTTTGTCGGACACTGCCGCGTCTTCCCTCACCCAGGCGCCCCGCATGTCCCTCCGTGCCGTCGTGTCCGTTCTCGTGCTCGCCATGGCGCTCGCCGGCGCGGCGTTCGCCCAGACCCCGCCGCCCGCGAGCGAGTCCGCAACCGACCCCGACGACGAGTTGCGCGAGGTCGAGGTGCCGGCGGGTCTGCAGGACATCGACAGCATCGTCGTCTCCGGGAGGTTTTCCGGGCCGGGCCTGTGGAAGGTGAGCAACGGCGAGCGGACGCTGTGGATTCTCGGCACGCAGAGTCCGCTGCCGAAGCGGATGGACTGGGATTCGCGCAATGTCGAACGCCGGATCGCGGAGTCGCAGGAAGTGCTGATGCCGCCGAACGTGGATCTGGACGCCGATGTCGGGTTCTTCCGCGGTCTGACCCTGCTGCCCTCGCTGTTCAAGGCGCGCAAGAACCCGGACGGCAAGACCCTGCAGGATGTGCTGCCGCCGGAGCAGTACGCGCGCTGGCAGACGCTCAAGCGCCGCTGGATCGGCGGCGATCGCGGAGTCGAGGAGTGGCGGCCGGTGTTCGCGGCGCTGGAGCTGTACGGCAAGGCGATCGAGCGATCGGGCATGACCCAGGATCAGATCGCCACCGATGCCGTGCGCAAGGCGGCCAAGCGCGCGAAGGTGAAGATCTCGGTGCCGACGGTGAAGTTAAAGATCGCCAGCGCGCGGCGGGCGC
>JBIJBH010000443.1:0-3239 GCA_044345315.1 Lysobacteraceae bacterium | reverse complement strand
AGCCGGCCTTCTGTCGGTCCGCCGGCGGTCACCTCATCCCTTCGCGGCGGGCGCCGGTGCGGACTGCCACCCGCAGCGCTGGCCTTCGTTCTGCTGCTTCAGCCACTCCTGCAGCGGCGCGAAGTATTCGAGCACGGCCGAGCCGTCCATCTTCTCGGTGCCGGTGAGTTCCTTCATGGTCTTCTGCCACGGCTGGCTGGCGCCCTTGCCGAGCATCGCCCAGTAGCGGCGGCCGGCTTCCGGATTGCCGTGGAAGCTGCATTCGTACAGCGGGCCCTTGTGGCCGGCGGCGTCGCACAGCGCCTTGTAGAACTGGAACTGCAGGATGTGCGAGAGGAAGTAGCGGGTGTACGGCGTGTTGCCCGGGACATGGTATTTCGCGCCGGCGTCGAAGAATTCCTCGCCGCGCGGGGCGACCGGGGCCACGCCCTGATACTTCGCCTTCAGATCCCACCAGGCCTTGTTGTACTGCTCCGGCTTGATCGAGCCGTCGAACACGCCCCAGCGCCAGCGATCGATCATCAGCCCGAACGGCATGAACGAGACCTTGGCCAGCGCCATCCGCATCTGCGCGTTGATCAGCGATTCGCGGGTCTGCGCGCCGGCGTCGACCAGGCCGATCGACTGCAGGTAGTCGGGCGTCATCGACAGCACGATGGTGTCGCCGATCGCCTCGTGGAAACCGTCGTGCGCGCCGGTCTGGAACAGCGGCGGCAGCTTGTTGTAGGCGAGGTAGTAATAGACGTGGCCGAGTTCGTGATAGATGGTGGTGAACTCTTCCTCGTTGGGCTTGATGCACATCTTGGTGCGCACGTCGCCGGCGTAGTTCAGGTCCCAGGCGCTGGCGTGGCAGACCACGTCGCGGTCGCGCGGCTGGATGAACTGGGTCTTCTGCCAGTAGCTGTCGGGCAGCGCGGGCATGCCCAGCGAGGTGTAGAAGGATTCGGCGCGCTGGGTCATTTCCTTCGCGGTCGCCAACTGCGCGTCGCGCTCGGCGCCGGCCAGTTTCGCGCTGTCGGCGCCCGGGCCGGCCTTGGCCACGGCCTGGGTGTAGTGGAACTGGTAGCGCTTCTGCAGCGCGGCGTTGATGTCGAGGCTGCCGGCGCCTTCGTAGGGTTCGAGGATGTCCCAGAGATTGCCCCAGTCCTGCTGCCACATGTTGCCCATCAGGTGCGCCGGCAGCATGCCGCCGGCGACCGCGCCCTTGCCCGGGCCGTATTCGGCCTGCAGTTTGGTGCGCGCATAGCAGTGCAGTTGTTCGTACAGCGGCTTGACCTGGCCCCACAGGCGGTCGGTTTCGGCGGCGATCTCCGCCGGGGTCATGTCGTAGCCCGAGCGCCACATCTCGCCCGCGTCGGCGAAGCCCATTTCCTTCGCGCCTTCGTTCACCAGTTCGACGAAGCGCGCGTAGTCCTTGCGCATCGGCTGCGAGATCGTGTGCCAACCCTGCCAGGCCTGCATCTGCGCGTCGTAGTCGCGACTGGAGGCCAGCACTTCGCTGAGCTGGCCCAGATCGCGGCAGACCTGCGCTTCGCCGCTGCCGGTGCAGTATTTGCCGGCGCCGTAGTCGCCTTCCATTTTCGTCGCGATCCGGGTGAGTTCGGCGAGTTTCTTCGGATCGCTCGGCGGCGGCATCGCCGTCGAGAGTTTCAGCAGCAGGATCGCGCGGGCGCTCTCGGGCGACATCGTCTGCCCTTCGAACGGTTTGGCGGCGCGGATCCAGCCGTTGAGCCGGGTCAGGTAGCGCTCGTTGGCCTTGGCGGCGACCAGTTGGCTGTCGTCGTTGATGTAGGTCGAGGACAGCCACTGCGCGGCGGTGAGTTCGGGATAGACCTCGAGCAGCTCGGCGTTGACCCGGGCGACGAAGGCGTCGGCGTCCTTGTCCGCGCCGATGTCGGCGGCGGCACCGGCGGCATCTGCGTCGGGCTTCGGTGCATCGTCGCGGCAGCCCGACAGGCCGAGGAGCGCCGCGCCGATGGCGAGGGCGAGCAGGGGGTGGCGAAGTTTCACGTCGGATCTCCGGGCCGGGTGGCGTCAGCCCGGCAGGCTAGTGCGGCGGGGCGGGGTGCGCAAGGGCGCCTCCGCGGCGATGGCCCTGCGATCACGCTCCCCCACCATCAATCCCCGACGGTCGGCGTCGGGCAATCGTGCCGGGCAATCGGCGCCGGGCAATCAGGCCGGCGCGCCGCCCGGCAGCCCGCGCAGATGCGGCAGATCCTGCAGCCAGGCCGCGGCGTCTTCGGCGTCGCGCTCGAACCAGGCCCGCGCCGAGCCCAGGCGGAAGGTGTAGCCCCAGGCGTCCATGTCGGCGAGCGCGCGCTCCAGGCCGAAGCCCGGCAGTTCGTCGGACAGCAGCAACTGCAGATAGCAGGTCGCGTCCTCCTCGTACTGCGAATCGCTGGCGTTGGTGTGCACGCGATAGCGCAACTGCGGCGGGATCACGATCAGATGGCAGGCTTCGTGCAGCAGTGAATGCAGCGGCGTGTCGCGGCGCGCGTGCACCGTGCAGCCGATCACGCCGGCCTCGGATTCGCCCCAGAAACTGCCGGGGATCGGCGCGCCGTCGGCGACCAGTTCCAGACGCAGGCCGAAGCGGGCGAGCAGCGCGGCGGCGTCGGCGACGTCGATTTCGCCGAGCGTCCTCACCGACGGCGCGTCCGCGGACGACATTCAGCCCGCCGGCGTACGCTCGTCGGGCAGCGCGACGGTGATGTCGAGCACGTCGTGCTCGCCGTCCTTCGCCATCTCGACCTTGACCGCGTCGACGTCGACGCTGACGTACTTGCGGATCACTTCCAGCAGTTCGCGCTGCAGCAGCGGCAGGTAATCGGGCGCGCCGCGGTGGGTGCGTTCCTGCGCGACGATGATGCGCAGGCGCTCCTTCGCGATCGAGGCGGTGTTCTTCTTGGGCTTGAGGAAGTCGAAGATCGACATGGCTCAGCTCCCGAACAGCTTGCTGAAGAAACCCTTCTTCTCAAACTGCGTGAAGCGCATCGGGCGGTCCTCGCCGAGCAGGCGCGCGACCGCGTCGTCGTAGGCCTGGCCGGCGTTGGATTCCATGTCCAGGATCACCGGTTCGCCCTTGTTGGAGGCGTTGAGCACGTCGGAGGACTCGGGGATCACGCCGACCGTCTTCAGGCCGAGCACGTCCTCGACGTCCTTGATGCTGAGCATCTCGCCGCTCTCCACCCGCGCCGGGCTGTAGCGGGTCAGCTGCAGGTGCTCCTTGACCCGTTCGC
>JBIJBH010000125.1:0-8637 GCA_044345315.1 Lysobacteraceae bacterium | reverse complement strand
CCGGATCGATCCGCCGCCGTCGTTGCCGTGCGCGATCGGCACCATGCCGGTCGCGACCGCGGCCGCGGCGCCGCCGCTGGAGCCGCCGGTGGAGTGTTCCAGATTCCAGGGATTGCGCGCCGGCCCGTGGAAACGGCTTTCGGTGGTCGGCAGGATGCCCAGCTCGGGCGTATTGGTCTTGCCGACGAAGACCACGCCGGCGCGCTTGAGGCGGGTGACGAGCTCGCAGTCGTAGGGCATCACCCGGTCGCGGAACATCCGCGAGGACAGGGTCGACGGCCAGCCCTCGCAGTCGCCGAGGATGTCCTTGAGCAGGAACGGCACCCCGAACAGCGGCCCGGCCGGCTCGGCATCGTCCTGTTCCTTCGCGCGGGCGCGCGCCTGCGCATACCCCTTGTAGACGACGGCGTTGACCGCCGGATTGAAGGCCTCAATCCCCTCGATCGCGGCCTCGGTCAATTCGGACGGGCGTACTTCGCGCTTGCGGACCAGCGCCGCAAGGGCGACGGCATCATGTTCGGCGTATTCGTTGAACCGCATGCTTCCTGCTCCCGGGCTCGTGACTGCATCGTTGTGCATCGCAATATCGACCGCGGGGCAGCTCCGGGATCGTGATCGATCGGGGCCCTGCGCGGCTTTCCGGATCCGTGACGGGTCTGCGAACGACCACAGACAGGACTCCGCGTCTTTCGAGCATGCGGCGGCCGCCAAGGCGGACGAATACGCCGATCGGCGTATATCCTGACCGCCGACCTGTTTGGACGATGGTCAGCCACCGAGGCAGATACTGGGTCCGTCACGCCCGCTTTCGGTCAGGACCGGCGTATCAGCCAGCGGTAATCCATGGATCAGGGTGACCAAAGATGATCAGGAGCGCAACTCTCAGGGAACCGGTAACCGGCCACTTCACCGAGGCGCTGCTGCGGCACGCCGCGGCGATGCCCGGTGACGTCGCCTATCGCTTCCTGCGCGATGGTCGCGGCGACGAGGACGTGATCACGTTCGGTGGACTGGATCTCGCTGCGCGCGCGATGGCGGTCACACTCGGCGCCCACTGCCGGCCCGGCGACCGCGTGCTGATCCTGCTCAAGCCCGGCCTGGACTACGTCGTCGCCTTCATGGGCTGCCTCTACGCCGGGCTGATCGCGGTCCCCGCCTACCCCCCCGGCGCCACCAGCAAACTCGACCGTCTCGACGGCATCCTCGCGGACTGCAGCCCGCGCGCGGCGATCACCGGCACCGAGGAAGTCGCCAACATCGCCGGACGCCTGGCCGCGATCTCGCCCGGAGCTGTGGTGATCGACCCGGCGACGGTCGATCGCGCGATCGCCGCCGACTGGCGACCGATCGACGGCCGTGCCGACGACATCGCCTTCCTGCAGTACACCTCCGGTTCGACCGGCCAGCCCAAGGGCGTGATCGTCACCCACGGCAATCTGGTCCACAACGCGCATTCGATCGCCAGCGTGTTCCGCACCGACAGCGACAGCCACATCGTCAGCTGGCTTCCGCCGTATCACGATATGGGACTGGTCGGCGGCATCCTGAACTCGCTGTACATCGGTTTCCCGGCCACGCTGATGGCGCCGATCCACTTCCTGCAGCGGCCGCTGCGCTGGCTGCAGGCGGTGAGCCGCTACCGGGCCACGATCAGCGGGGGACCGAACTTCGCCTACGAGTTGTGCGTGCGCAAGATCGGAGAACAGGACATGGAAGGGCTCGATTTCAGCCACTGGCGCACCGCCTTCAACGGCGCGGAATACGTGCGCGCGGCCACGACCGAGGCCTTCGCACGCAAGTTCGCCCGATGCGGACTGCGGCCGGAAGCCATCGCCCCCTGCTACGGCCTGGCCGAAGGCACCCTGCTGGTCACCGGCAATTCCCCGGGACACCTGCCGATCCAGCGCGATTTCGACGCCCTGCGTCTGGAGGACAACCGTGCCGACACGACGACGGCCGCCGCTCCCGGCGACCCGCGTGTGCGCACCTTGGTCAGCAGCGGACGCCCGGCGCCCGACTGCGCTCCTTTCATCTGCGATCCGGAAAGCGACCTGCGCCTGCCCGACGGCGAGGTCGGCGAGATCTGCATCGTCGGCGGCAGCGTCGCGCAGGGGTACTGGCGGCGCCCGGAGGCGACCGCGCAGTCCTTCCGCCGATCGGCGGACGGCCCGTATTTCCGCACCGGCGATCTCGGCTTCCTCCTCGACGGCGAGCTGTTCGTGACCGGCCGGATCAAGGACCTGATCATCGTCAACGGCGTCAATCATCATCCGGGCGACATCGAATCGACCGTGCTGCGGATCGACGACGCCTTCCGCCCCGACGGCTCGGCCGCGTTCGCGATCGAACTGGACGGCGCCGAACGGGTCGTCGTGGTGCAGGAAGTGGAGCGCCGCGCGCTGCGGCGACTGGACGTGGCCGAGGTCTGCCGGGCTGTCCGCACCGCGCTGTGGGAACACCACCGCCTGGCCAGGCCGCTGATCGCGTTGACCTTCGGCGGCACCCTGCCGCGGACGTCCAGCGGCAAGGTCCGTCGCCAGCAGTGCCGCAGCCTGTTCTCGCCGCTGCTGCTGCGTCTGGCCGCCGGACTGCCGCCGACCGCCGCCGACGGCAGCGGCCTCGACAAGCGGATCATCGCCGTGGAGATCGACGGCGAGATGGTCGTGGACCAAGTCGCCGACACCGAGGTCATGGAAACATGATCTTCGCGATCAACCCACCGCCGACGCCTCCGCAGGATTCGGACACCATGCTGCTTCCGGTCTGCGAGCAGCAGACCATCCTGCACGGGCGCGAAGCGACGCCGCAGTCGCTGCTGCCGCTGCTGGAGGACACCAGCCCGGAGCGTCTGGAGCTGGCCGCCTCGCTCAACGCGATCGCGACCGCGGCCAGCCTCGAAGACGTGAAGGCGCAGACTCGGCTCGCGCTGTCGCGCTTCCTGCCCTGCGAGCATTTCATCTTCACCCGCGGCTGGCTCAAGGCCGACCGGCTGATGGTGTCGCACCTGGACTACGCCAACTCGGTCACCAACGACTATCTCGACGGCATCGTCGGCGAAAGCGACCAGGAAGCGCCGCCGCTGAATCTGGAGCTGATCCGCAACTGCGGTCGACCCAAGTTCATGACCATCGAGCGGCTGGAGAAATCGGTCGATCCGACCCGCACGCAGCTGATGCGCAGGCACGGCATCCGCAACATCGCCTGGATCGTCCTGCCGGGGCTGCAGCGCAACACCTTCACCGGCTATTTCTTCCAGAACGTCGCGCCGGGCATCAGCGGCGACGTGAAGCTGCGGCTGACGATCCTCGCGCCCTACGTGCACATCGCGCTGAGCCGGGTGTCGGATCTCCGGCAGCTTCCGGTGCACCAGGCCGCGGGGACGAAGTCGAACTCCTCGCTCGCCCTGCTGTCCTCGCGCGAGATCGAGATCTCGCGCTGGATCGCGCAGGGCAAGACCAACTGGGAAATCGGCAGGATCCTCGGCATCAGCGACAAGACGGTGAAGACCCACATCCAGAACATCCTGTTCAAGCTGCGGGTTTCCAACCGCGCCCAGGTCGCGGCGTTGTTTTCAAGTGAATGACCTCGGGCAAATGACCTCGGGCGAATGAGCCCGGGGGAATGAAATCCGGCCGGGCGACCGGCCTCCTACCCCCACCATGGCGGCGCGGATGCGTCGCCACCCGCCGGCGGACGCCGGAATCCCGCACCACGGAGGACATGTGCACATCGACGACATCACCAGTTCCGTGACCGACATCGTCACCGATCTGCTCGAAATCGAGTACGCAGAATTGGATCTGGATCGCTCGTTCCACGAGATGGGCATCGACTCGGTGCAGATCGTCGGCCTGTCGGCCGAACTCGAAGACCGCTTCGGCGTCGCGCTCGACCCCGAACTTGCCTACAGCCACGACAACGTGCGCAAGCTCAGCGAACACCTGCGCGCGCTGCTGCTGGGATCGGAAGCCGGAGTGACGACATGAGCGAGGCCGTCGCCGCTTCGGCCGAGGCCGCGGACGGCGTCCGCGAAGCCCAGGCCACGCCCACCACCGCGATCAATCGCACGCGCCAGGAACTGCTGGATTTCGCGGGCCTCAACGAGGCCATCGTCGGCGCCCGCGGCACCCGCGTGACCACCGGACGCGGCCAGGAGCTGATCGACTTCGTCGGTCAGTTCGGGGCGGTGCCGTTCGGCTACGGCGCGCAGCCGATCGTCGATGCGGCGATGCGCTTCCTGCAATCGGACGGCCCGACCTTCGTGCAGCCGATGCTCAATCCCGGCCCCGAAGCCCTCGCGCAGCGGCTGATCGAACTGGCGCCCGGGCAGATGCGCCAGGTCAGCTTCGCCACCGGCGGCGCCGAGGTGGTCGAAGGCGCGATCAAGCTGGTGCGCGCGGCCACCCAGCGTGAACTCGTCATCGGCACCTCCACCGGCTTCCACGGCAAGACCCTCGGCGCAGTCGGCGTCACCGGCAAGCGCATCTACCGCGAACCGTTCCTGGTCCGCGGCGACGGTTTCGCGCATGTGCCCTACGGCGATCTCGACGCGTTGGAAGCGGCGCTGCGCGATCGCAAGGCGGCTGCGTTCTTCGCCGAAGTCGTGCAGGGCGAAGCCGGCATGATCACGCCGCCGCCGGGCTATCTGCCCGCGGCGCAGGCGCTGTGCCGACGCTACGGCACGCTGTTCGTGCTGGACGAGATCCAGACCGGCCTCGGCCGTACCGGACACCTGTTCGCGGCCGAGATCGAAGGTCTGGAACCCGACGTGCTGCTGCTGGCGAAGGCGCTGGGCGGCGGTCTGGTGCCGATCGCGGCCTGCATCTACAACGACAAGGCCTGGACCCGCGACTTCGACCGTCACCACAGTGCGACCTTCGCGGTGAACGGCTTCACCGCCGCGATCGGTCTGGCCGTGCTGGACCGGCTGACCGCCGACGACCGCGCGGTGATCGCGCGGGTCGCCGAACGCGGCGCGTATCTGCGCACCGGCCTGGAGCGGCTGCTGGCGAAATGGCCGGAGGTGTTCGAGGCGATCGACGGGCGCGGGCTGATGCTCGGCCTGAAATTCCGCGCCTGGTCGGGCGAACGTCTCTACACGATGTCGCTGGCCAGCGCCTTCGGCGCGCTGGTGCCGATCGTCTGCGGCTATCTGCGCGCGCAGCACGGCGTCTACTGCCTGCCGACGCTCAGCGAGAGCAATGTGCTGCGCATCCAGCCCTCGTTCGCGATCGAGACCGCGGAGATCGACGTCCTGCTCGGAGGCCTGGACGCGGCTGCGCAGCTGATCATGCAGGGCGAGCAGCATCGGCTGATCCTGCACGCGCACGGCTTCCACGGCGACGCCGCCGCACCGCGCCCGCCGCGCGCGGTCGCCGGGCCGCGCGCGCATGCCGGCCGCTGTCTCGGCCGCTTCGCCTTCCTCGCCCATCCGACCACCCAGGACAGCGTCAACGGCGACGCCGTGGTCGATGGCCTGGGCCTGGACGCGGACGAAAAAGCGTTCATGCGCGACTGGCTGGCCGAATTCTCGGAGTGGGCCAAGCCCGATCTGGATGCGGGCGTGTCCTATCACGCACAGCGCGTCTACAACAGCGACGGCGACTACGTCGAAGGCTGGCTGGTCGGCAGCCTGCTGCTGCCGCGCGACCTGATGCGCCTCGGCCCCTCGCGCCGTCGCAAACTGATCGCCAACTACATGGACGCGGTGCGCAAGCTCGGCATCGACGTGCTCGGGCTCGGCGCCTACACCTCGGTCATCACCGGCGCCGGCACCGAGGTGCTGACCGACCGCTGGGCGACCACCACCGGCAACAGTCTGACCGCGATGGTCGGCGCCGAATCGCTGATCGACACCTGCGCGCGCTCCGGGCTGCCGATCGCGCGACGGCTGGTCGGCGTGATCGGCGCCTACGGCTCGGTCGGACGGCTGGCGAGCCTGCGTCTGGCGCAGGCCGCCGAGCATCTGGTGCTGCTCGGCAACGCCGCCAATCAGGGCGCGATGGACGAACTGCGCCGGGTCGGCGGCGAGATCTACCTCGCAGCCCTGCGCCAACTGCGGGACGCGCCCGCGCCCGCCGGCATCGCCCGCGCGCTGACCCCGCTGCTGCCGCAGATGCCCGCGCTGGAGGAGTGGATCGAGCGCGCCACCGACGAGGCCGGTCTGCGCGCGCTGTTCGACACCGTGGACGCGATGGCGCGCCGCGAGCGCGACGGCTCCGCGCCGATCACCATCTCCTCGGATCTGGGGCACTGGCTGCCGCGTCTGGAGGTGGTGCTGTCGGCGACCTCCAACGGTACCGCGTTCATCGATCCGATGATGCTGCACGCCAACGCGATCCTGTGCGACTGCGCGCAGCCGCCGGATGTCGGCCACGCCGCGCTGCCGCAGCGGCCCGACGTGACCGTGATCGAAGGCGGGCTGATCCACATGCCCGATCCGGGCTGCCGCTTCGGCCAGCAGAACCTCACCAATCTGCCGACCGGCGTCGCCTTCAGTTGTCTGGCCGAGACCATCGTGCTGACGATGGCCGGCAAACGCCGCGACTACAGCATCGGCAAGCGGCCTGCGCTCGAAGACGCCGAGGAGATCTTCGCCCTCGCCCGCGGCTTCGGGTTCGCGCCTGCGCTCGCCCACCCCGCCACCCCGACGATCGCCAAGGCCGGCTGATCGCCGGCCGACCGTCCGCCCATTTTCCTTTCCCGCCGAGGATCACTCTCCATGCCCCTGCAAGCCGCCTACAACACCACCGAAGCACGCCTCCCGGGGCTGATCGACGCCCTGCGCGGGCGCGGGCTGATGACGCTGGAGAACGCCGCGCCGTCCGAACTGTGCGCGCTGCTGCGCGAATACCGCGCGCCCGGCCTGATCATTCCCGAAGCCTTCGGCGGCATCGGCGCGACCCCGACCGAAGCGGTGAGCATCCTGCGCGCGGTCGGCTCGCTGTGCCCGTCGCTGGCGGTGATGATGGTCATGCACTACCACACCATGGCGACCGTGGTGCATCTGGGCGGGATCGACGCCGCGGACGAACTGATGCAGGGCGTGGCCCATCACCAGCTGCTGGTCGCTTCCGCCTTCGCCGAGGGCAAGCCCGGTTCCGCGATCTTCAACGCCAGCGTCAAGGTCACGCCCAGCGAGGGCGGCTATCTGCTCAACGGCGCCAAGAAGCCGTGCTCGATGAGCCACGATGCCGATGTGATCGCGGTCGGCGTGGCCCGCGAGGAAGCCGACGGCAGCACGGTGGAAGGCTTCGCCGTGGTGTTCTCCGAAGGCAGCCCGATCGGGCGCGAGCCGTTCTGGAAAACCCGCATCCTGGGCGCGTCCGACAGCAATGCGCTGGTGTTCAAGGACGTGTTCGTGCCGGCCGAGCGGATGCTGATGCCCGACTCCGCCGACGACATGGAAGTCGCGATGCTCGCCCAGCGCGCCTCGCTGTCGGGCCTGTGCTGGTTCCAGCTGATGGTCGGTGCGACCTACCTCGGCGTGGCTTCGGCGCTGGTCGAGCGCCTGGTCGGGAAGCGCAATGTCGACGATATCCTGCTGGCGCAGCTGGCGATCGAGCTTGAAGGCGCGCATCAGGCGCTGACCGGCTGCGCCCGCGACCTCGAAAACGTCGAACTCATCGACGAGAACACCTATCGCAAGGCGCTGTGCGTGCGCTTCCTGGTCCAGGGCGCGATCGAGCGCTCGACCAACCTGGCGGTCGAACTGCTCGGCGGGATGAGCTTCATCAGCTCCGACGAGGTGTCGTACCTGCTCGCCGCCTCGCGCGCGATCAGCTTCCATCCGATCTCGCGCACCGCTGCCGCGCCGATGCTGGCCGCGCACATGCGCGCGTCCGCGTCGCAGCCCGCCGACGCCACGACCGCTCCCCGCACGGGAGACCGGATCGCGGCCTGACCGCGATCCGAGCCCATCCAGGAAGACGAACCGATCATGGCCACGACCGCAGAAAGCCTCTACCCGGCGCGCCCCGGCAACATCTCGCCGCTGCTGCACCGGATCGCAGTGCCGCTGTTCGCCGTGCTGATGGTGTTCAGCGCCCTCGGCGCAGCCATCGTGCTGTCGCTGTCGATGGCGCTGCACGTCGGCCGCCGGTTGCTCGAATGCATCCCCGGCGTCAGCGCCGGGGCCAGCGCGATCGCCGCCGCCTACCATCGCCAGATCCAGAAACTCGCGAACCGGGTGCTCAAGGACCCGCGCGACGAGCCGATCCTCGCCGCCGCGATCACCCTGGGCTGGACCGCCTATCCGGTGCTGGCGCTGCAGCTGTACATCGGCGAGCCGTCGATCCTGCTGGCGCTGCTGTTCTACGCCTGCGTCTTCGGCCCGAAGATCCGCGGCTACACGCGTTCGTTCAGCGCGATGCACCAGGAAGGCCACCGCGTCGGCGGCATGTTCAAGCGCCCCAGCGTGCTGGAGAAATGGACCGGCAATTCGTTCCTGTACATGTACTTCGCGCTGCCGATGGGCCTGACCCCGCATGCCGCCGCGCACCTGCAGCAGCATCATCGCGAGAACGCCGGCCCGCTGGACGTGTACGCGACCGCGCGCTACGACCACGCCAGCCTCCGCGACTTCATGGTCTACATGGTCAAGGAAGTGATGTACCAGCAGTTCATGATCTCGCCGTA
>JBIJBH010000436.1:0-3369 GCA_044345315.1 Lysobacteraceae bacterium | reverse complement strand
CCGCGAGAAGCGCAAGCCGGCGCAGATGCGCAGCATGATCTTCGGCAACGTGCTGCACATCGGCCTGTTCGCGCTGCTGGCCTGGTACAGCCTGCCGATCGCCGTGATGTACATGCTGATCCCGTGGATGGCGAGCAACGTCCTGATGGGCGTGATCCACTGGAGCCAGCACGCCTTCTACGGCGAGCAGGGCGATCCGAAGGATTTCATGGCCAACACCATCACTCTGCTGGAAACGCCGGTCAACATGCTCAACGAGGGCTATCACGTCTGCCATCACCACTGGGAGAACGTGCACTGGTCGGAAAGCCCGGCGCTGTACGAGCGGATCAAGCCGCAGATGAAGGCCGCCGGCTCGATCGTGTTCCGCGATTACGGCGTGCTCGACCTGTTCGTGAATCTGATGCTGCACCGCTTCGACGCGATGGCGAAGAAGCTGGAATG
Source organism: Lysobacteraceae bacterium (assembly GCA_044345315.1). Taxonomy (GTDB): domain Bacteria; phylum Pseudomonadota; class Gammaproteobacteria; order Xanthomonadales; family Xanthomonadaceae; genus Lysobacter_I. Next base: position 2,925 of record JBIJBH010000436.1, on the reverse strand, counting down.
GTGGGAGCCGATCAGCCACGAGGAGAAGGTCGCGCTGCTCAAGCGGCGCGCCGCCGCGGCGCCGATCGCCGAACACGAGCGCCAGTTCCGGCGCCGCCTCGCCGGCGCCGCTGCCGGCACCGCCGCCGCTTCCGCGGGCAGCACTTCCGCCCCCTCCGATTTCGCCCGGTCCACCGCGACCGAAGGCTGCGGACCGACATGACCCAGACGACGACCCTCAAGGTGCATTCGGTCGAACGCGAGACCGACGACGCCGTGACCATCCACCTGCGCCAGCCGCTGCTGCGCCGGATCCAGTACGCCGCCGGGCAGTATCTGACCCTGGAGATCGAGACCGATCAGGGCAAGGGCTGCCGCGCGTATTCGATCAGCAGCACGCCGGGGCTGGACAAGACGCTGTCGATCACGGTCAAGCGGATCAACGGCGGCCAAGTCTCCAACCGGCTCGTGCAGGGCCTGAGCAGCGGCGACGTGCTGCGCACCCTCGGCGCGCACGGCCGCTTCGTGTTCTCGCCGCAGGCCGGCCTGCGCCGGCATCTGGTGCTGTTCGCGGCCGGCAGCGGCATCACCCCAGTGTTCTCGATCCTGAAATCCGCGCTGCACTTCGAGCCCGGCTCCCAGGTCTCGCTGATCTACGGCAACCGCAACGCGCGTTCGGTGATCTTCGGCGACAAGCTCAAGCAGCTGCAGGCGGCGTTCCCCGGCCGGCTGCGGGTGCTGCACGTGTACTCGCAGCCCGAGGGCCCCTGCGACTGGAGCGGCCGCCTCGCCCGCGAACGCGTGCCCGAACTGCTGGCGGCGCTGCCGGCGCGCGATCAGACCGCGACCGAGTACTACCTGTGCGGCCCCGGCGGAATGATGGAGGAAGTGGTCGCCGGGCTCGGCGCCTGCGGCGTGGCCAACTCCGCGATCCACATGGAAAGCTTCTCGCCGCCCAAGGCGACGCCGGCCCCGGCCGCCGCGACCTCCGCGGTCGCCACCGGCGGGACCAAGCGGGTGGTGCTGGAGATGAACGGCGAAGAGTTCCCCTTCGAGGTCGCCGAGGGTCAGACCGTGCTCGAAGCGGCCCTCGCGAGCGGCCTGCAGGCGCCCTTCTCCTGCCGCAGCGGCTTCTGCACCGCCTGCATGTGCAAGCGGGTCTCCGGCGAGATCCGCATGCGCGAAGACCACGGCCTGTCCGCGGCCGAAGTGCGTCAGGGCCAGGCCCTGATGTGCATCGGCTATCCGGTCAGCGACGAACTGCGGCTGCGCGTCGAATGAACCGACGCCACCGCCACGCCACGGAATCGAGGTAACACGACCATGCTCGACGCGATCCAAGACGACGCCCGCAGCGCGGCGCATCCCGCGCCCGCCGAAAGCGGCCACGACGGCCCGGCCGACGACGCCTACCGGCTCGCACGCCGCGCCGCGCTCAAACTCTCGCGCGAACAGCAGGCGGAGCTGACCGCCCTGCTGCAGCCGCAGCCACGGCGATTCCTCGCCTGGGCCGCGGCGCATGTCGCGGTCTGGGCCGCGGCCGCCGCCGCCATCGCGCTCGTCGATCACTGGGCGGTCGTCACGCTCGCGGTGCTGGTGCTCGGCAGCCAGTTGCACGCGATCACCGTCCTGCAGCACGAATGCGGCCATCGCAACGCCTTCCGCTCGCAGACCGCGAACCTGTGGATGGGCCGCTTCCTGGCCTGGTTCATCGTGTTCCCGTTCACCGCGTTCACCGAATGCCATCGCCGCCATCACCGCTATCTCGGCGATCCGGTGCAGGACCCCGACGAATGGCACTACGTAGACGGCCGGCGCTGGCTGGTGCCGCGCATCGCCACCTTCGCCGCACGCTTCACCTGGCTGTCGATGACCCGCTACGGGCCGGAAGTGCGCGGCATGGTGCTGCGCGAACTGCTGTTCAATCTCGGCAGCATGGCGGCGATCGCCGCGGCGTTCGCCTGGTACGGGCGATTCGATCTGTTCCTGCTGATCGTGGTCGCGCCGCTGCTGCTGCTGACCATGATCATCAACCCGATCTCGCGCGGTTACGAGCACTACCCGATGGCGACCCTCGGCGACGACCACCACGGTCGCCTCGATCTGGCCCGCAATACCATCACCGTGACCAGCCCGACGATCAGCCTGCTGTGGGCCAACATCAATTACCATGTCGAGCATCACATCTACCCGGCGGTGCCGTTCTACAACCTGCCGCGGCTGCACCGGCTGCTGCAGGACCGGCCCTACCAGCGCGACCGGCATCTGCTGGAGCGCGTGATGCGCCGCCCGGAGCCGCATCGCGGCGCCGCGGGCGCGCAGACGCCGGGAGCGTGAACCAGACCGCACCCCGCACACGGAAGCCAATGCATGTCGTCATGTCTGTTCTGCAGGATCGTCGCCGGCGCCGAACCGGCCATCGTGGTGCATCGCGACCCGCTCTGCATGGCGTTCATGGATATCCATCCGCTCGCGCCGGGGCATGTGCTGCTGATTCCGACCGCGCATGCCGAACGCCTCGATCAACTGGACCATGCCACCCGGCGCCATCTCTACCGGGTGATGGACGCGCTGGTCGCGGCGCAGCGCAAGGCCGGACTCGGCGTAGAAGGCTCACAGTTGCTCGTCAACGACGGCAAGGCGGCCAACCAGCACATCCCGCACGTGCATCTGCATCTGGTGCCGCGCCGACGCGGCGACTCGATCGGCTTCTTCTGGCGTGTGCTGCTGCATTTCACCGGAATCTTCGGGCCGCGCACCCGTCAGGCGGAGCTGCAGAAGCACGCCGACGCGATCGCCGCGCAGTGGCCCGCGGCCTGGGCGGAACATGCCGATGATGCGCTGGCTGCGGCGACAGCGGCGTAACCGCACGGCCGATGCCGCGGGCGCGCCGCTGCGGCACGCCGGCAGCCTTGTGGGCGATGGCGCCGCGGATGCCGGCGCGGC
>JBIJBH010000056.1:0-12021 GCA_044345315.1 Lysobacteraceae bacterium | reverse complement strand
AGCGTGAGCGAGATCCTGGCGCATCAGGCCGGGCTGGTGATCGATCGCGGCAGCCGCAGCGGCGGCTTCGGCGCGCTCTATCTGCGCGGCGCCGATCCCAGTCATGTCGTGATCCTGGTCGATCACGTGCGCCAGAACGATCCGCTGTCCTCGCGCGGCAGCGCGGTCGACCTCAACACGCTGTCGAGCGACGACATCGAACGGATCGAGATCGTGCGCGGCAACGCCAGCGTGGTGAACGCCGAGGCGATGGCCGGATTGATCCACATCTTCACCCGTCGCGGCGGCAGCGCCGCGACCGCGCACGTCGGCGACGACGGCCTGCGCGGCGGCCGCGCCGGCTGGTCCGCCGGCGGCCTGCGGCTGGGCGTCGCCCATCGCGAGGACGGCGACGGCAGCGACGGCTTCGGCCGCACCCGGACCGTCGGCGGCAGTTGGCAGGGCGCGCTCGGCGAGCGCCTGCGCCTGCAGGCCGCGGCGCGTTACGCCGACAGCGAGAACCTGGGCTTCCCCGACGACAGCGGCGGGCCGCGCGAAGCGGTGCTGCGCACGCTGGAATCGCGCCGCGCCGACAGCCGCCAATTCTCGCTGCGGCTGGATGCCGACAGCGCGTTGGGGCAATGGGAACTGCAGCTGGCGCATCTGGCGCGCGACGGCGACGAGCGTTCGCCGGGCGTCGCGCCGGGCCTGCGCGACCCCTTCGGTCTGCCGGCGCTGACCAGCGACACCGATTACCGCCGCGACGAAGTGCAGGCGCTGTGGCGCGGCGACGCCGGCGAAGCGGTGGAATTGACCGCGGGCCTGCTGCATCAGCGCGAGGCCGGCCGGCTCGACAGCGCGATCGACCTCGGCTTCTTCGTGCTGCCGGCGCGGTTCCGGATCGAGCGCGAGACCGACAGCGCCTTCGCCGAAGCGCGCTGGCGCGGCGGCGGCTGGACCGTGCAGGGCGGGCTGCGCCACGAGCGCGTCTCGGCCGGCGAGGCCACCACCCATCCGATGCTGTCGCTGCAGCGCAGTCTGGGCGAGGGCCGCGGCCACGTCGGCGCGTCGATCGCGCGCAGCGCCAAGCAGCCGAGTTTCTACGCGCTGGGCCATCCGCTGGTCGGCAACCCGAACCTGCGGCCGGAACGCGCGCTGCATCGCGAGCTGTACTGGGCCGGCGCCGCCGACGCCGACTGGAGCACGCGCCTGACCCTGTTCAGCGCGCGCTATCGCGATCTGATCGATTTCGACGCCGGGCCGCCGCCGCGGCTGGTGAACCGCAGCCGGATCGGCGCCGACGGCGTCGAATGGCGCGTCGGCCGGCGTTTTTCCGGCGGTACGCGGCTGCATTTCGAAGGCGCGTGGATGCGGGTGACGGTGCCCGAGGGCGAGTCCGACCTGCGGCATCGGCCGCGCCTGCAGTGGGCCGCGGGCGGACGCTGGCCGATCGGCCGCGACCGCACATTCGGCGCCTCGCTGCGTCATCTCGGCTCGCGTTTCGACTCCTCGATTCCGACCGGCGATCTCCGTCTCGCGCCGATGACCGTGCTCGACCTCTCGCTGCGGCAGTCGCTGGGGCCGGTCGAGCTGGATCTGGCGCTGGACAACGCCCTCGACAGCGACGCGCAGGAAGTCATCGGCAGCGATGTCGGCGGGCGCCGCCTGCGGCTGTCGCTGCACTGGCGGCTGCAGTGAGCCTGCGTCGATGAGCGTGCGGACATGAGCGCATCGCCGGCCCAAACGCTGCGATCGTCGGCGTCGTGGTGGCGGCTGACGGCGCTCGCGTTCGCGCTGCTGGTCGCCGTGCTGCTGCCGTTCGCGCTGTGGGGCGATGCGCTGGAGGCCGCGGCGCCGGGCTGGCTGGAAGCGCATGACGGACGGGCGTGGCTGGCGACGATCGGCATCGCGCTGCTGGTGGTCGATGTGCTGCTGCCGGTGCCCAGCAGCGTGGTCGCGGTCGCGCTGTGCTGGGGGCTCGGCCCGGTCGCCGGTGGCGCGGCGGTCGCGATCGGCGGATTCCTCGCGTTCGTCGCCGGCTACGGCCTCGGTCGCCTGCTGCCCGAGGCGCGGCTGCGGCGCTGGATCGGCCCCGCGCTGTGGGATCGCGTGCGCGGCGGCGCGGATCGGTCCACCGGTTGGTGGATCGTGCTGGCGCGGCCGCTGCCGGTGCTGGCCGAATTGAGCGCGGTGATGGCCGGCGTGTGGCGGCTGCCGATGCGGCGCGCGTTCGCGCAGGCGGCGCTGGCCTCGATCGCGATGGGCGCGCTCTACGGCGGCAGCGCCTGGCTGGGCGCGCGCGCCCCGGGGGCGCTGGCGACGCTGTTGGCGCTGCTGGTGCTGCCGGCGGCGTTCTGGTGCGCGCATCGGCTGTGGCTGCGCAGGCTCGGCGCCGCGGCGCCGTCGCCGGTCGCCGACGACGGAATGCAGGACGCAAGTGCAGGAGAGACGCGCGGCGGACGCGGTTGAACCGCGCCGTCCGCGCAACGCCGTTCCGCGATCGGCGGGACGATCATCGAAGGGAGGGATATCGCATGATCCGCCTCAAGAGCAGTCTGGTCTCCGCGCCGCGCGATTTCGAGGGGCGGCTGAAGGCGCTGCGGCACAAGCTGCAGGTCGCGATCGAACTGGAGCATTCGACGATTCCGCCGTATCTCTACGCGCTGTATTCGATCCGCGACGGCTGCAATCTGGAGATCGCATCGCTGATGCTGTCGGTGATCAAGCAGGAAATGCTGCACATGTCGCTGGACTGCAACATCCTCAACGCGATCGGCGGCGCGCCGAAGATCGACGCCCCGAAATTCATTCCGCACTATCCCGGACACCTGCCCGGCGCGGTCGAGAAGGGTCTGATCGTGCCGCTGGCGCCGCTGTCCAAGCAGGTGGTGCACGACGTGTTCATGGTGATCGAATCGCCGGACACCACCGTCGACGGCGACCCGCCGTCGGCGGAGGGCGTCACCATCGGTCAGTTCTACCGGCATCTGCAGCACGAAATCGTCGCCCTGGGCAAGAAAAAGAACATCTTCACCGGCAAGCCCGAGCTGCAGCTGCGCACCGGTTTCGCCGAACTGCAGAACGCCGGCGTGACCGACGAACGCAGCGCGCTGGCGGCCATCGACATGATCGTCGAGCAGGGCGAGGGCACGCAGGTCAGTCCGCTCGATCCCGAGCACGAACTGGCGCACTACTACAAGTTCGCCGAGATCTACCACGGCCGCGCGCTGGTGCCCAATCCGGATCTTGCGGCGTCGAAGAAGACGCCGTGGGTGTTCGCCGGGCATCCGATCGTCTTCGATCCGGCCGGCGTGCATCCGGTGATCGTCAATCCTTCGGTGGCGTCCTACGCCGACCGGCCGCGGCTGCTCGATCTCAACCGCAGCTTCAACCGCGCCTATTCCGACCTGCTGCGCAAGCTGCATCAGGTGTTCAACGGCCGCCCCGACTGGCTGGGCCCGGCGCTGCTGGAGATGCAGGCGCTGAAGCATCAGGCGCAGCTGCTGATGACCCAGGACGTGGTGCCCGGCCAGACCGCGGGTCCGACCTTCGACTACATCCCGGCCTGAGCCGGGGGAGCGCACAGACATGGCGAAGAGCAACTGGTGGATGTTCCATGGCGATCCGGCGCACAGCGGGCGCGTGGAAGGCAGCCGGATCCGGCGCGAGACGATGTCGCGGTTCGGCCTGCTGCACGATATTCCGATCCCCGGGCCGGTGCTGTCGGTGCCGGTGATCGTCGACGACATCCTGTACGTGGGCCTGGCCAACAATCACGACCTGCCCGGCGCCAACGGCGGCAAGCTGCTGAAGATCGATCTGAAGACCGGCAAGACGCTCGCGCAGTTCGAGTGGCCGATCGATCCGGCGGAAGGCGACACCCACGGATTCATGGGCATGGGCTGCACCCCGGCGGTGTTCAACGGCAAACTGTATTTCAGCGCCTTCAACGGCAAGTTCTACTGTCTGGCGACGCAGGATCTGAGCCTGCAGTGGGTGGTCGATCTGCGCCACGCCGATCCGGCCTTCAACCAGCCGGTGTCCAACCTCGGCGAGCCGCTGCCCGCGCCGCCGGCCGCGGGCTGGTCTTCGCCGGTGATCGCCTCGCAGGACGGCAACGACGGTCTGGTGATCGTCGGCATGGGCGAGGGCGAGAATCCGGGCTGCTACGGCTTCGTCTACGCGCTCGATCTCAACACCGGCCAGGTGCAGTGGATCCATTGCACCTGCCAGTACGAGGAGGGCGTGCCGAACAAGCCCAACGTGCTGCCGCCGAGCACGGTCAGCGGCACGCCGCCGGCGCCGTTTTCGGTCGGCCCGTGCAATCCGGCGATCCGCGGCGCCTCGGTGTGGTCCTCGATCGCCTACGACACCCAGCTCGATCGCCTGTACTGCGCCACCGGCAATCCGGTGCCCGACGGGCCGTTGCCGACCCCGGGTTTCTCCAACGGCATCCTCGCGCTGGATGCCTCGACCGGCGAATTCCGCGGCTTCTTCCAGGCGCTGGCCGAAAGCAGCTACCGCGAGACCGATGTCGACGTCGATTTCGGCGGTTCGCCGACCCTGTTCAATCTCGGCGGGCGCCGGGTGGTCGCCGCCGGCTGCAAGAACGGCGGCTTCTTCGTGCTCGATGCGGCGACGCTCGAACTGATCCGCTGGCGCCAGCTGCTGCCGTACTACAACGACGGCAGGCAGATTCCCTCGGTCGATCCGCACGTCGGCCCGAACGATCAGCGCATGGATCCGTTCGTGCCCAACCGGATGTCTGACGACACCGATCAGGAAAACTATTCCGGCACCTACAGCACCGCCGCGGTGCATGAAGGTCTGGGGCGGCTGTTCATCGGCGTCGGCGGCAACAACTACCACAACGTCCAGGCCGGCATCGATTACGCGACCACGCCGTTCCTGCGCGCGCTGGACTGGCACACGCTGGAGGACGCCTGGCCGATGGACGACAGCGATCCGCGGCTGTACAGCGAAGCGCAGCCGCCGATGTACCGCACGCCGGGAGAATCGGGTCTGAGTTCGCCGGCGGTGGTCAACGATGTGGTGTTCTTCTCGACCTCGAAGGTCGCGGTCTACGCCTTCGATGTCTACAGCGGCCGTATGCTGTGGAGCGACGAACTCGGCGAGCAGACCGGCGGCATGAACGGCGGCTATGGCTACTGCCTCGGCCCGGCGGTCAGCGGCGACTACATGGTCGCCGGCGGGCTGATCTTCGGCCGACAGGGCGGCGTGCTGCGCGTCTACGGCCTGCGCAAGTGAGTCGAGCATGATCGAGTTGATGATCTTCGGCCTGCTCGCGGGCCTGGACAATCTGCAGGTCAGCGCTTCGCTGGCGCTGCTGCCGCTGGCGCGGCGGCGGCTGCATCTGCTGGCGGCGGCGTTCTGCGCCGGCGAGATCGGCGGCGCGCTGCTCGGCCTGCTGCTGGGGCGTGCGCTGCTGAATGCGATCGCGCCGGTGGCGGAATGGCTGGCGCCGGCGGCGATGCTGTTCTGCGGCGTGATCGTGCTGTGGCTGGCGCTGCGCCGCGGCGAGGCCGACCTCACCCGTTTCGCCAACCGGCGCGCGCTGCTGCTGGGTCTGCCGCTGTCGCTGAGTCTGGACAACGTGATCGCCGGCGCCGGCATCGGCGTCGCCGGCTATCCGCTGCTGCAGTCGGCGCTGATTGTCGGCAGTCTGAGCGCGGCGCTCGCCTGCGCCGGGCTGTACGCCGGCGGCTGGCTGCGGCGGTTCCTGCCTGATCGCATCGAACTGGCGGTGGGCGCCTATCTGAGCGTGCTCGCGATCCGCGGCTTCTGGCTGGAGTTGCGATGACCACGCGCATGCAGGTGTTCGTCGACGGCCTGAATTTTCCGACCAGCGTGGCGTTCGGGCCGGACGGCAGCGTCTACGTGGCCGAGTCGGGATTGCCCTTCGCCGGCGCGCCGCCGGGCGGCGCGATCTGGCGGGTGCGCGCCGACGGCCATCGCGAGCGCGTCTGCGAAGGCCTGCGCGCGCCGGTGAACGGACTGCTGTGGCACGACGGTGGCCTGATCGTGTCCGAGGGCGGTCATCCCGGACGGATCGCGCGCCTGGATCCGCACAGCGGCGAAACGCGCACGCTCGTGGACGGCCTGCCGGGTTTCGGCAATTACCACACCAACATGGTCGCGGCCGGGCCCGACGGCAAGCTGTATTTCAGCCAGGGCGCGATGACCAACACGGCGGTGATGGGCCCGGACTCGGTCGATCTCGCGTGGCTGCAGGAACTGCGCCACAACGCCGACATCCCCGGTTACGACATCATGCTCGGCGATGCCTCCGGCGTGTGCCCCGGTGCGGACGGCGAACCCGCGCGCACCGGCGCGTTCGCGCCGTTCGGCACCGTGCATCCGCCGGGCACCCGGCTGCGCGGACGCACGCCGTGCACCGCGGCGGTGATGCGGTGCAATCCCGACGGCAGCGATCTGGAGCTGGTCGCCTGGGGCCTGCGCAACGCCTACGGCCTCGGCTTCCTGCCCGACGGCCGCCTGCTCGCCACCGATCAGGGCGCCGACGTGCGCGGTCTGCGCCCGGTGTGGAATTGCCCGGATTTCCTGTACGAAGTGAAGGCCGGTGCGTGGTACGGCTGGCCGGATTATTTCGGCGGGCTGCCGATCGATCACGCCCGCTATCGCGCGCCCGACGGCACCGCGCAGGCCTATGCGCTGCGCGACCACGCCACGCTGCCGCCGCCGCAGCGCGCGCTGCTCGAATTCGACATCAACGCCTGCGCGGTGAAATTCGCGGTGATCCCGCCAGGGCACGCGCATGCGGGCGATCTGCTGGTCGCGCAGTTCGGCGACGAGCGCCCGATGACCGGCCCCGCCGGCCCGCAGGTCGCGCGCGATCTGGTGCGCGTCTCGACCCGCGACTGGAGCCTGCACGCGGTCGCGGCCGAGGGCCCGCGGCGGCCGCTGGATGTCGCCTTCTCGCCGGACGGGGCGTGGATCTACGTCGTCGATTTCGGCGAATTCGAGTTCACCGCGACCAAACGCATCGAGGCCCGCGCCGGCAGCGGGCGCCTGTGGCGGATGCCCGCCGCTTCACTGGAGAACATGCTCATGAACGACCGGACGAAGACATCGCAGACGACGCCCGCCCGGGTGTCCTTCGCGCGCGACATCGCGCCGCTGTTCTCCCAGTTCCGCGCCTCGATGCTGTGGCGGCTGGATCTGACCCGATACGAGGACATGAAGCTCAACGCGCCGATGGTCTACAGCCAGATCAGCAGCCAGAACATGCCGCCGCCGCCGTATCCGCCGATGACGACGCAGCAGATCGCACTGTTCAAGACCTGGATGGACCAGGGTTTTCCGCTGTAGCGCATCCGTCGCCGCGTGCGGCGCGGCCCACCGCTGTTCCCCGCTTCCGAGGATCCGGCCATGACAAGCAAACCCCGCAAGCCCGGCAAGACCCGCTCCATCGTCGGCACCTGGTCCCTGGTCGAAGCCTGGGACATCGGCGACGACCCGGCGAAACCGAAGCAGAAAAGCTGGCCCTGGGGCCGCCCGCCGCTGGGCTACTGGGTCTACGACAGCAGCGGCCATTTCAGCCTGATGATTTCGCAGAATCCGGCGCTGGGGATTCCGGCCGATCCCTTCAGCGGCCAGCCGCAGCCGGGCTGGCTCAGCCCGAGCGCACCGTGGCGGGTGCCGCGCGATCTGCTGATGGACACCTTTTCCACGGCGCAGCCCTACGCCTATTTCGGCACCTACGTCGTCGTGCCCGATCCGAAGGCACCGGACAAGGGCGGCACGATCGAGCACACCGTCGTCTCCGACGTGATGCGCGCCTACACCGGCACCGTGCAGAAGCGCCCGTTCCTCTGGGACGGCGACGATTACCTCGATGTCGGCGTACCGGGCCAGTACCTGCGCCGGCTCAAGCGCCTGACCTGAACAAGCGTTGCAATCATTGCCGCACACGCGATCGCCACGCGCGCGATCGCAACCCGCAGGAGAGTCGTCGTGAACGGACCCGCAGCACACGCCAACCGCCATCCGGCGGTGATGTTCGAGATCATCGCCAGGGATCAGGAGCGGGCCAAGGCCTTCTACACGGCGGTGTTCGGCTGGACCTACGAGATCGGCAGCGGCGGTTTCGCCTACGTGCATTTCCCGGTCGAGGCGACGCCGCTGCTCGGCGGCATCGGTCAGGCGCAGCCGGACGTGCCGGGCTTCGAGCCCGGACACAACTTCTATCTGCGCGTCGACGACCTCGACGCCGCGATCGAACGCGCGGTGGCCGCGGGCGGACATCGTTTCGTCGAACCGACCGCGGTCGACGGATTCCGCTTCGCGATGATCCGCGACCCCGAACACAACCCGATCGGTCTGATCGCGCCGTTCGGGGGCTGAGACACGATCGCCGAAACACAGTCATCCAGGCGCAGTCACCGAAGCACGATGACCGGAACATGATCACCGAAGCGCGTCGCGCCCTCGCATGCGGCGCCATCACAGGGAGAGAGGCATGAGTTACCTCAATGCGGTCCGGCTGCACTTCGCCGGCCAGTTCCAGGCCAACGTCTCGACGGTCAACAACGACCCGGGACATTTCGACAACGCCGATTTCCAGCCCGGGTTCCAGCAACTGCAGGGCGTCAACATGTTTCCCGCGAACGGCTGGTTCAACCCGCAGGGCGACGCGACCTGGCGCCTGCTCGGCTGCAGGGTGACCTCGGCCTGGCTGCCGGGCGGGCAGGTCGGCGCGGGCGACCCGGTCCTCGCCTGCGCGATCGCCGACGCCGACGCGCGCGCGCCGGCGAAGCTGGTCGATCTGGATCCCGAGCAGCAGATGGTGTCGGAGATCTGGGGTCTGCAGGTGCGCATCGCCGACGGCAACGGCAACACCCTGCTGCGCGGCGAATACGAACCCGCGGCCTTCATCGATATCTGGAACCGGGCGACCGCCGGCGGTGGCGGCGACATGACCATGGGCGCGATGTACCAGTCCGTGATCACCGCGCTGGAATGGGGCGACGTGTCCGGATCGCCGTTCCTGACCGCGCTGCAGAACGCGTCGGCGTCCAGCGGCAAGCTGTCGATCAAGTTCAACGTCGACGGCATCAACATGGACTACACCTCGCCGGACTTCATGTGCGGAAGGATCGTCGGCACCATCGGGCCCGCCTACCCGGGCGAGCCCGATCACTTCGTCGCGGGGCGGCAGTTCATGACCGACACCGCGTCGCAGAACCTCATCAACTACTGCGTCGCCGTGGTCGATCCGGTCGCGCCGCTGATCTATCTGGATCTGGGCAACGCGCTGCCGACGACGACGCCCGGCGGACCGATCGCGAGTCTGGGCGATCTGCAGTTGTCGTTCGCCGGCAACGGCGCGAAGTCGGGTCAGCCCACCGTGCTGGGCACGATCCCTGCCGGAGGTGCGAACGGCTACGCTTCCGATCCGGACTGGTACGCCAACACCGCGGGCGTGGTCGTGCTGTCCTTCGATGCGGCGGACGCGACCGCGGTCGCCTCCTCGCCCCTGACCCTGGCTGGCACGCAGGTCTCGATCGGCGAATGGCCGAGCGGCGCCTTCGTCCGCGCCGACCGTTTCGTGTGGCGCGTCAGCCCCGGCGATGTGCTGCAGATTCCGGTGCTCGCCACCCGCTTCGGTCAACCGCTCGGCGGCACGACGATCCACTTCGCCGCCGATCCCTCGCAGTTGCAGCCGAGCAACGGCGTCGACCCGAACGATGTGCCGCCGGTGGGCACGCCGGTGGCCGCGATCGGCTTCGCGGAGGCGAACACCGTGTTGTCCGCGACCACCGGCGGCGACGGTTGGGCCACGCTGACCCTGCCGCCGCCCGCGCAGGGCGGTGCGCAACCGGGGCTCGGCGATCCGGGCACGCCGCGCTGGTTCAACGGCGGCCAGGACCCGGGCATCGACGGCCAGGTCTACGGCGTGCGTCCCGCGTTCGCGGATGCGCAGTACAGCGCATCCGAGAACCCGCTGAATTTCGTCAGCATCCTGCTGTGGAGCGGCTTCGCTCCGAAAGTGCCGAACGCGCCGACCTGGTACGACGATCTGCAGCCGATCTTCCGGCAGTACGCCAATCTCTATCCGGTGATGAATCGTTTCCTCGACCTCGGCGATTACGATTCGGTGGTCGCCAACCAGCGCCTGCTCCTGCTCGCCTTCGGTCTGGACAACGGCAATCCCAACGTCATGCCGGTCACCCGCGACCTGTCGCCGGCCAAGCGTGCGGCGATCCTGCAGTGGCTCCAGCAAAGCCCGCCGCCGCTCGGCACGCCGCCCACGCGCGCGAAGGTCGCCGCCGTGCAGCATCCCGCCGCCGCCGCAGCGGCGCCGCGCGAGGTGACCGTCATGCCCAAGGGCGGCAAGACCGCCGCGCTCGCGCGCCGGCTGGCCGTACAGAACGCCAACAAGGGAGAGACGCCATGATCCGTCTGAAAGCCTCGCTGGCCGCAGGCCTGGACACGCCGACGCCCGAGTCGGTCGCCGCCGCGCTGCAGAGCGCGGTCGAACTGGAGCACTCGACCATCCCGCTGTATCTGTATGCGCTGTATTCGCTCGATCCGGCGCGCAATGCCGCCATCGTCGGCATCCTGCAGTCGGTGGTGGTCGAGGAAATGCTGCACATGACCCTGGCCGCGAACGTGCTGAACGCGATCGGCGGCCAGCCCGTCGTCGACAGCCCCGATTTCATCCCGAAGTATCCCGGCCCTCTGCCCGGCGGCGTGGAGAGCGCGCTGACCGTGCGTCTGGCGCCGTTCTCCTCCGATCAGCTGCTGACCTTCCTGCAGATCGAACAGCCGGAGAACGTCATCGACATTCCGATCGTCAACCCGCTGATCGGGCAGATTCCGCCGCCCGATGGCGACGACGGCATCACCATCGGCGAGTTCTATCAGAAGATCTCCGCGGCGCTGGCGCAGTTGCCGGCCGGCACCTTCCGCAACCCGCCGCGCAACCAGGTCGGACCCGATCTGATGCCCGAGGCGGTGGTCGTCACCGATCTGGCGAGCGCGCAGCAGGCGATCGAGACCATCATCGAGCAGGGCGAGGGCAGCGCCCAGTCGCCCGAGGAAGTGGTCGGCGGCCAATACGCGCACTACTACCGCTTCCTGCAGATCTTCGCCGGGGCGACCCTGCAGCCTGCGCCGGGGCAGACGCCGCCGTGGCAGTTCGGCGCTCCGCCGGTGCTGCTGGACGTCGAGGGCGTGTATCCGCTGCCCACCGATCCGCTGGCCGCGAAGTATCCGCCGCAATCGGCGCAGGCCTTCGCCAACGACACCTTCAACTACACCTACACCGCCCTGCTCAGGTCCCTGCATGCGCTTTACAACGGCAGGAACACGCAGGACCAGATGAACGTCGCGATCGGTCTGATGATGTCGCTCAAAGGTCAGGCCAAGGCCATGATGGCGGGCATCCCCGACCCTTCCGGCCCGTACACCGGCCCCAGTTTCGAATATCAACCGGTGAACCCCGGCGTCTGACCGTCGCCGTTCCGGTGCCGCGGCATCCTCGCCGCTCCGCCGTCGTGCCGAACCGCGACGGCGTTCTGCACAAATCACGTTCCAGGAGCTTCCCTCATGTCCAACACGATCACCGTCGGCTGTGTGCTCTACCCCGGCTGCACCCTGCTCGATTTCGCCGGCGCCACCCAGATCTTCGCCTACGCCACCGGGTTCAGGGTGGTCTGGATCGGCGCGGATCTGCAGCAGCCGATCTCCACCACCGAAGGCGTGACCGTCAATCCGAGCGCCACCTTTGCCGAGCATCCGCCGCTGGACATCGTGTTCGTGCCCGGCGGCGGCGACACCGGCGTCGGCGCGGCGATGCAGGATCCGGATCTCATCCGCTGGATCAACACCGTCGCGGGCGACGCGCAGTGGGTGGGCTCGGTGTGCACCGGTGCCTTCATCCTCGCCGCGGCCGGGCAGTTCGACGGCTGCCAGGTCACCACCTACTGGAGCGCGCGCCCGGTACTGGCGATGTTCCCCGCATTGACCGTCGTGCCCGGCTACCCGCGCTGGCATCTG
>JBIJBH010000442.1:0-3256 GCA_044345315.1 Lysobacteraceae bacterium | reverse complement strand
TCTGCTCCGCGCATGAGGCTCGCTCCGAAAGATCAGGATCGGTATCGCAAATTGGTCGTCTGGAAGCAAGGCGCGGCCGGGGCGAAATTCAACAGCCTGATAGAGCCGGCGCGCGAAGGCATCGTAGGCGCGCTGCGCCTATGCGCGCAGGCGAGGACGCATCAACAGGCGCGCGAGCCAGCCAAGCCCCGGGGTGCGCGCCCACAGCGCCGAAAAGGCGTCCGCGCCGATGCGCAGCGCGCCGTCGGACTCGCGCACCACCAGACGCTCGCGCACCGCTTCGAGATCGAGCCCGAGCGCACGCACCGCGTCCGGATCGGTGTGCACATCGATCCATTCGATGTCGCAGGCGCCCATCATCCCCTGCTGCGCGGCGACGCCGCCGCGGCAGACCGGGCGGGCGCTGTTGTAGTAGACGGTGGCGCGCGCGCCCTCGTCGAGCTTCGGGCGCGGGTCGGAGCGGGTGTCGGGGCGCGCGTGCATGGGCCCGGTCATGTCGGCGCGTCCGACCGACCCGCAGGCGGGCGCCCACGGATCAGGGCCTTCGACGTGACGTAGAACGCCAGGGCGCCGACTGCGCCCATCGACCCGAAAAAGAACGCCGTGTCGACGGAAGGGCCGAGCAGCAGCCCCAGCGGGACCGCACCGGCGACGAAACCGCCAAGCACCATCGTCCAGGCCCGGAATCGGCCGCTGCGATGCAGCCAGAAGGCATAGGGGATGCCGATCACCAGCACATGGCAGGCGCTGATCGCGGACACGAAGGTCAGCCCGAACAGCAGCCCTGCGAAGTCGCCGGCTTCCAGGACAGTCCAGAGCCCGAACGCGACTCCCGGAGCGAACGTCGCCGCCAGCATGGGCCGCCACAGGGGCAGCGGGGAGACCGTGGAGGCGTTCATGCCACCGCCCCCGTGCACCGCAGCGATGCCGCCGCAGCGTGCATCTCCGCGCCGACGACATCCGCCACCGCCATCCGCAGCATGGTCGGCGCGACGTAGCGGCGATGGGTGCGATCGATCGCCTTCATGTAGAAAGCACCGAACAGATTGCGGTTGCGCACCCGCGTGCCGAGCGAAAAGCGCACGATGCCGCCGGGCACGACCTCGACGCCGACGCAGGAGCGGAACCGCAGATGCTTGTCGTCGGCGCCGAGCACCACCTGGGCGCGCAGATCGTCGGCGTCGACCGACTGCGCCAGCACCGGATGACGGCCGGCGAACCGCTGCGGCGCATCGCCGAGCAGCGACGACACCGGACAGCCCAGCGGCGAGGTGCGCAGCCCCAGCGGCTTCACCAGCACGTTGCGCAGGCGCATCAGCCGCGCGACGCCGGCCGGCGCGTTGTGCAGGAATCCGTCGAGCAGCCGCGCAAGCAGGGCCGCAGCGGAGGACGAGGGCAATTGCGACGCCGGCACCTCCAGCACGAAGCTGTCCTCATGATCGAAACCGTCGGCGAACTGCGCGCGCAGCAGCGAGCCCGGCGGCGGCGCCTCCAGCGCCAGCACCCTGCGTCCGCGCGCATCGTCGAGAAATCCCGCGGGGCGACGCCAGCGGCCGATGCGACGGCGCAGATGTCCCGACAGCTTGCGGGTCCGCGCGCAGAACCGGCCGCGCAGCGACGCGGTGTCGGCGCTCAGCGACAGCGCGATGGTCGGCACATCGGCCGGATCGAGCGCGTCCGCCATCGCCGCGAGTTCCGCCGGCAGCACTTCGGTGAGCGAAGGAATATCGGCGGCGTTGGCGAGCACGCGTTCGCGCTGGTGCGGATCGAGCGCGCCGCCGAGTTCGTTGGTGTGGCAGGACAGCGCGAACAGCGCCGGATGCCCGGCGGCGCGGTCCAGCGGCAGGAACTGATGCCAGGTGCCGCCGCCGAAGCGCACCGTGAACAGACAGTCCGGCGGGATCTCGACATGGCGCAGGGCATCGACGAAGGCGCGCGGATCGCGTTCGACCTGATCCGGCGATGCGGTGGAAAAACGCAGCAGGGCGCCGCCGCTGCCTGAGATCGCGGTGAACACCCGATGCCCGACGTGACGGTGGAACGGATGACCCGCGTTGCCGACCACGAAGCTGTAGAGCGAGGTCGCGTCGCCGCGGGCGAAATCGGCGCCGCCGATCCGCGCCGAGGGCTCGTCGAGCGCATCGACGTAACTCTGGTGGCCGCGCTGCAGCGCGGCGGTGGCGGCGATCAGCGGGCTGCCGGCGCCGATGCCGATCTGCGCGATCAGCACCACTTCCACCGGCAGTCCGCCGGAGTGCGCGGGCAGGCGCGCGGTCGGGAAAGTGTCGAGCCTGCGGGCGGTCTGGATCATGTCCGGGGATCTCCCTCGATGTCGGCGCCGTCGACGGCATCGGCAGGTCCGGCGGGCGCCGCGGTCGCGGCGCCCCGCTTCCGCGCCCGGCTCTCGCGCTTGAGCGGCCGGCCCTGCGGGCACAGTTCGGTGACCCAGGCGAAGACGGTGTTGGCGAGGCGGTCGGGGACCAGCCGGAAATACACGAACTGGCCGCGCTTCTCGCGCGCGATCAGGCCGGCGTCCTCGAGGATGCGCAGATGGCCCGAAAGCGCGGGTTTGCTGAAGTCGAAGCGGGCGGCGATCTCGCCGGCGCTGAGCTCGCCGCCGTTGAGGTAGGCGAGGATCCGGCGCCGCGGGGTGGACGCCAAGGCTTCGAAGACGCGATCCATCGAATTCACTGATTAAGAAATTAGTTAATTAATGACCCGCCTGCAGTACCGCGTCAAGCCCGACGCGGGCCCGGCCGACGAACGGCCGCAGCGCGGTCACCGGGCCCGCCGCAGGCGCGTTCCCGCAGTGGCGTGTCCTTGACGGCCGCAATTTTGTGACTGGCCTCAAACTCCGTCTCGCGCCGTTATAATTCATGCGGAATTTCCGGGGGAACAAATGCTTACGATCCGATGCGTCTGGGCCCTCTGCCTGTCGCTCCTGCTGGCCGGTTGCGTGACCACCTCCGGCGCCGGCGCTGGCGCGCCTCCGGCCGAATCCGCGCAGGGGCTGGCCGTGGACGCCTACCGGATCGGCGTCGACGACCAGGTCCAGGTCACGGTCTGGCGCAATCCGGAGCTCGGCATCACCGTTCCGGTCCGGCCCGACGGCATGATCTCGGTGCCGCTGATCGGCGACGTGCTCGCCGGCGGCCGCACCCCGCCCGAAGTGGCGAAGGACATCCAGGACAAGCTCTCGGCCTATGTCCGCGACCCGCAGGTCGCGGTGATCCTCACCGAACTGCGCAGCCACGAA
>JBIJBH010000305.1:0-5062 GCA_044345315.1 Lysobacteraceae bacterium | reverse complement strand
CATCGGCGCCAATCTCACCCACGAGAGTTTCGACCACGACCGCGAGGCGGTGCTGCAGCGCGCGCGCGCTGCCGGGGTGGCGCGGATGATCGTCACCGGCGCCAGCCGCGAGCATTCGCCGCGGGCGCTGCTGCTGGCGCAGACCTTTCCGGGCGAGCTGTTCGCCACCGCCGGCGTGCATCCGCACCACGCGGTCGAATACACCGACGAGTGCGACGCCGAGATGCGCGCGCTGCAGGCGCATCCGGAGGTGGTGGCGGTGGGCGAGTGCGGCCTCGATTACTTCCGCGACTTCTCGCCGCGCCCGGCGCAGCGCAGGGCGTTCGAACGCCAGCTGCAGATCGGCGCGGAAACCCGGAAACCGCTGTTCCTGCACCAGCGCGACGCGCACGCCGATTTCATGGCGATGATGAAGAACTTCGACGGCCGCCTCGGCCCGGCAGTGGTGCACTGCTTCACCGGCAGCCGCGAGGAACTGTTCGACTATCTCGACCGCGACTGGCACATCGGCATCACCGGCTGGCTGTGCGACGAGCGCCGCGGCAGCCATCTGCGCGAGCTGGTGAAACACATCCCGGCCGATCGGCTGATGATCGAGACCGACGCGCCGTATCTGCTGCCGCGCACGGTGCGCCCGCAGCCCTCGCACCGGCGCAACGAGCCGATGTATCTGGCGCACATCGTCGAGGAACTGGCGCGCGACCGCGGCGAATCGGTGTCGGCGGTCGCCGCCGCGACCACCGCGACCGCGACGGCGTTTTTCCGGCTGCCGCCGGCCGCAGCGGCCACCTGAACCCGGACCGGAAGGGCAACCTCCGGCACGGGTCGAAATACTGAACTTGTCGGTACACTGCCGGCCTGTCTTTCGCCGTGCCTTCCCCCATGCCGGTCCGTCCGCATCGCGTCCCGCCCGCCATCGGCGCCGCCCTCGTCCTGTTCGGTACGCTGCTGCTGTCCGCCTGCGGCGGCGACAACGCCGACACCGCCCCCGCTCCCGCCGCGCCCGCGGTGACCGCCGCGACCGTGACCGAACGCGAATTCCCGCGCGGCATCGAGGTCTCCGGCGAAGTCGCCGCGGTCGAGGAGATGCAGCTCGGGGTGGAGATCTCCGGTCTGCGCATCACCGAGCTGCTGGTCGATGTCGGCATGCCGGTGCGGCGCGGCCAGGTGCTGATGCGGCTGGACCGGCGCATGCTCGAGAGCGATCTGGCCCAGACCGAGGCAGCGCTGCGCGAAGCCGAAGCCGGAGCCGCGCTGGCCCGGGCCAATCTCGCCCGCGGCCAGAATCTCGCCGAACAGCGCTTCATCAGCGCCACCCAGCTCGACGAACTGCGCGCTGCGCGCACCCAGGGCGAGGCCCGGGTCGGCACCGCCCGCGCCGTGCGCGACACCGCGAGGCTGCGTCTGGGCTTCACCGAACTGCGGGCGCCGGACGACGGCGTGATCTCCCGGCTGCTGGCGCAGCCCGGGCAGGTCGTGATGAACGGCGGCGAGCTGCTGCGGATGATCCGCGACGGCCGCCTGGAGTGGCGCGCCGAATTGCCGGTGGCGCAGCTCGCGACGATCTCGCCGGGCGACCGTGTCGCCCTGCGCGGCCTGCGCGGCGAGCGGGTCGAGGGCCGGGTGCGCGCGGTCAGCCCGGGCGTCGATCCGGCGACCCGCACCGGCACCGTGTTCGTCGATCTGCCGGCCTCGCAGGCGGTGATGACCGGCGCCTTCCTCGAAGGCCGGATCGAGACCGGCCTCGCCCGCGGGGCGACCCTGCCCGCGGCCGCGGTGGTCCAGCGCGACGGTTTCCCGACCGTATTCGTGATCGCCGCGAACGGCACGGTGAAGGCGCAGCGGGTGCGCACCGGTCTGCGCGACGGCGCGCTGCTGGAGCTGGTCGAAGGCCCGCGCCCCGGCGCACGCGTCGTGGTTCGCGGCGCCGGGTTTCTCGCCGACGGTGACCGCGTGCGCGTGGTCGAGGAGGCGGTCGCGGTGGTCGACCCGGCCGCCACCGACACGGGCGCGCGCCGATGAGCCGCGGCGGGTCGCTGTCGTCCTGGGCGATCCGCCGGCCGCTGCCGGCGATTCTGGTGTTTTTCGTGCTGTGCGTGGCCGGCCTGTGGGGCTTCCACGTGCTGCCGGTCGCGCGCTTCCCCGACATCGCCTTCCCGATGACCACGGTGACGGTCAACCAGCCCGGCGCCTCGCCGGCGCAGCTGGAGGCCGAAGTCACCCGCCGGATCGAGGACGCGGTCGCCACCGTGCCCAACGTCAAGCGCGTGATCTCCAGCGTGGTCGAAGGCACCAGCACCACGTTCATCGAATTCCGGCTCGAGACCGATCTGGGCGACGCGCTCGACGACACCCGCGACGCGGTCACCCGGGTGCGCAGCGATCTGCCGCAGGACATCCTCGAACCGGTGGTCGGCAAGGTCGAGATCGGCGGCGCGCTGCAGACCTGGGCGGTGTCGGCGCCAACGATGAGCGCCGACCAACTGTCGTGGTTCGTCGACCGCGAAGTCGCACGCGCGCTCTACGGCGTGCCCGGCGTGGCTCGGGTGACCCGGATCGGCGGCATCGAACGCCAGGTGCGGGTCGATCTCGATCCCGAGGCGCTGCTCGCCTGGGGCATCACCGCCGGCGAAGTCTCGCAGCAGCTGGCGCGCATCCAGGTCGAACGCCCCGGTGGCCGCACCGAGATCGGCGGCGCGCAGCAGACCATCCGCACCATCGGCACCGTGACCGACGCGCAGCAGCTGCGCGACTACAGCATCGCCCTGCCCGACGGCCGCGCGGTACGGCTGTCGTCGATCGCCACGATCGCGGACGGCGCTGCTGATCCGTCCCAGATCGCGCTGCTCGACGACGAGGCCGCGGTCGGGTTTTCGCTGTCGCGCGTGCGCAAGGCCGACGAGCTGAAGGTCGCGAAGGCGGTGCGCGAGGCGCTGGATGCGCTGCAGGCGACGCACCCGGGCGTCGAGTTCAGGCTGGTCACCAACATGGTCGAGGAGACCGAGCGCTCGTATCGCTCGTCGATGATCATGCTGCTGGAAGGCGCGCTGCTGGCGCTGGTGGTGGTGTGGTGGTTCCTGCGCGACTGGCGTGCGACCTGGATCTCGGCGGTGGCGCTGCCGCTGTCGATCATCCCGACCTTCGCGGTGATCGCGCTGCTCGATTTCAGCCTCAACATCATCACCCTGCTCGCGCTGTCGGTGGTGGTCGGCATCCTGGTCGACGACGCGATCGTCGAGATCGAGAACATTGTCCGCCATCTCGGCATGGGCAAGACCCCGCTGGAGGCCGCGCGCGACGCCGCTGACGAGATCGGCACCGCGGTGATCGCGACCTCGATGACGCTCGCCGCGGTGTTCGTGCCGGTGGCGTTCATGCCCGGCATCGCCGGCAAATTCTTCCGCGAATTCGGCTGGACCGCGGCCACCGCGGTGCTGTTCTCGCTGCTGGTGGCGCGTCTGCTCACGCCGATGATGGCCGCCTACCAGCTGAAGCCGCATCCCGATCCGGGCGCGGACTCGGCGCTGATGCGTCGCTATCTGGGCTGGGTCGACGCTTCGCTGCGCTATCGCTGGCTGACCCTGCTCGCCGCGCTGGCGCTGTTCGTCGCGTCGCTGGGGCTGTTGCCGTTCATCCCGACCACCTTCATTCCGTTCACCGATCTGGGCCGCAGCAATCTCAGCGTCGAACTGCCGCCGGGCACGCCGATCGATGAAACCGCGCGTGTCGCCGAGGAGGCGCGCGCGCGGCTGCAGGATCTGCCGGAACTGAAGCAGACCTTCACCATGATCGGCAGCGCGTTGGATCTCGGCGATCCCGGCAAGAGCGGCATCGGCGAAGCGCGCAAGGCCACGCTGGTGCTGGAATGGGGCCCGGCGTCCGGACGCGATCGCGACCAGAAGGCGCTGGAGCGCGACGTGCGCGCGCGGCTGGCCGATCTGCCCGGCGCGCGGATCAGTTTCATCAGCTCCGAACCGGGCGAAATGATGCAGCTGGTGCTGGCCGGCGACGACCCGCGCACGCTCGAGGCCGCCGCGGCGGCGGTCGAGCGCGATCTGCGCCGGCTCGAAGGCCTGGGCAGTATTTCCTCGTCGGCCGCGCTGCTGCGTCCGGAGCTGCAGGTGGTGCCCGATCCGGCGCGCGCCGCGGACCTGGGCGTCGCCACCGCCGACATCGCCGAAGCCACCCGCATCGCCACCAGCGGCGACTACACCCAGCGCATGGCCAAACTCAATCTGCCCGATCGGCAGATCCCGATCCGGGTCGGCTTCGATCGCGACGCGCTGCGCGATCCGGCGCTGCTCGGGCAGCTGCGCGTGCGCGGCCGCGAAGGCCCGGTGCCGCTGTCGGCGGTCGCCGAGATCCGCGAAGGCAGCGGCCCGTCGGTGGTCGCGCGCTTCCAGCGCCAGCGCAACGTCACCCTCACCGCCGAACTCGACGGCCGCCCGCTGGGCGAGGTGATGAACGAGGTCCAGGCCCTGCCGTCGGTCAAGGCACTGCCCGCCGGCGTGCAGTTCCTCAACAGCGGCGACGCCGAGGTCTTCGTCGAACTGTTCGTCGGCTTCGCGATGGCGATGGTCGCCGGCATCGTCTGCATCTACATGGTGCTGCTGCTGCTGTTCAATCACCCGATCCAGCCGCTGACCATCCTCACTGCGGTACCGCTGTGCGCCGGCGGCGCGTTCGGCGCGCTGCTGGTGACCGGCAACATGCTGTCGCTGCCGGCGCTGATCGGCCTGCTGATGCTGATCGGCATCGCCACCAAGAACTCGATCCTGCTGGTCGACTACGCGGTGATGGCCGAGGACGAACACGGCATGCCGCAGCGCGAGGCGCTGATCGACGCCTGCCGCAAACGCGCGCGCCCGGTGATCATGACCACCCTGGCGATGGGCGCGGGCATGCTGCCGCTGGCGCTGGGACTCTCCGGCGATTCCAGCTTCCGCGCGCCGATGGCCTGGGCGGTGATCGGCGGCCTCATCACCTCCACCCTGCTCAGCCTGATCGTGATCCCGGCCGCGTATTCGGTGCTGCACGATCTTGGGCTGTGGTTTAAGCGAAG
>JBIJBH010000001.1:0-31324 GCA_044345315.1 Lysobacteraceae bacterium | reverse complement strand
TGCAGTCAAAGCAACATGATGGACTTATCAGTGCCCCTCAGGCATACCTAATATTGAAATCGCTATCCTGCGACACTTGTGCTCACAGCATTCTCAACTTTTCCATATGCTCAGGAAATCGAGCGAGAAACTTTTCCTCGTAGCCAGAAGGAATCACTATCTCCGAAAGGGAAATGTCGAGAGGCATAGGTAGAAACTTTCTCCACTCTCGCTCGGCAAGATAATTCTCGGGATGATCAAACGGAAGATCGGAGTCGTAGAACTTCAGGTAAGCGAGTAGGTCCCTGTGGAAAACAGACTCAAGGCAATTGATCACCTCCTCTTTACTGCCTAATTCGGACCCAAAAGTGCGGGAAGATTCTTCTTTGAAAGGAGCAGAAGGATGAAGGTGGGTCTGAATTCCTATGACTAGAGCCCTTAATTCTTGAGCCAGAGTATGGCCCCATGTGTCCGACCTCGATCTTGGCTGAGGAACATAAGAGACCGGCCTTGCACCGAATATGGTGAGCATACGCCTTGAAACACCTACGCCAAATGCTCCGTATTTGGAAGTGTGGATTTTGAGTTGATCGAAAGGGATATCACAAAAGCAGCTGATGGACTGTTTTATCAACTCCCCCTTTTCTGGGGTGCGCCCCGCTTCGATGATTAACCGTATGCCGGCTGAAGGATTGTCATCCGGGTAACGGCCAACGCGCATGCACTCCAGAATCGTGCATAAAGTCTCGAAGTTCTTCTCATGATTGGTCGGTTCTCCCCAGCCGACGAAGTGATAAAGAACGTCGTCACTATCCATGCTCAGCTCCGCAGTCCCACGCCGCGCTTGAGCAACCACAGGCCGACGCCGCCGAGCGCGAACACGAAGCCCAGCATCAGCGCATAGGCGACCCACAGCGGCACGTCACTGGTGCCGAGCAGGCCGTAGCGGAAGGCGTTGATCATGTAGAAAATCGGATTGAGATGGGTCGCGGCCTCGGCCCAGCCGGGCAGCAGCTTCACCGAATAGAACACGCCGCCCAGATAGGACAGCGGGGTGAGGATGAAGGTCGGCACGATCGCGATGTCGTCGAACTTCTTCGCGTACACCGCGCTGACGAAGCCGACCAGCGAGAAGATCGTCGCGCCGAGCAGCACGGTGCTCAAGGTGACGAACGGATGCGGGATGCGCACCTTGGTGAAGCACATCGCGATCGCCAGCACGATCACGCCGACCATCAGCCCGCGCAGCACCGCGCCGGCGACGTAGCCGCCGAGGATCACCCAGGCCGGCATGGGACTGACCAGCAGCTCCTCGACATGGCGGCCGAACTTGGCGCCGAAGAAGCTCCAGGCGAGATTGTTGTAGCTGTTCTGGATCACGCTCATCATCACCAGCCCGGGGACGATGAAGTCCATGTAGCGGATCCCGTCCATCTCGCCGACCCGAGACCCGATCAGGCCGCCGAAGATCAGGAAGTACAGGGTCATGGTGATCGCCGGCGGCACCAGGGTCTGGCCCCAGATGCGCAGGATCCGCATCACCTCGCGGCGGACGATGGTGTAGAACGCGGTGCGATGGCGCTGGCCGAGGGTCTGCTGCGCGGGGGTCGAAGGCGCGGGCGTCGAAGTCATGCCGCGGCCTCCGCGGTATTGCCGGTCATGCGCACGAACAGTTCCTCCAGACGGTTGCTCTTGGTGCGCATCGAGCGCACCCGGATGCCGGCGGCGTCGAGCGCGGCGAACACGCCGTTGAGATCCATCGCGCGCGGCATTTCCAGATCGAGGGTGTGATCGTCGGTCGCCACCAGGGTGGCGCCGGGGATCCGCGGCAGGGTCGCCGGCAGCGCGCCGTCGATATCGAACAGGAAGCCCTCGACATCGAGCTTGGCCAGCAGCGCCTTCATCGGCCCCTGCTCGACGATCCGGCCCTTGTCGATGATCGCGAGGTTGCGGCAGAGGTTTTCGGCCTCTTCCAGATAATGCGTGGTCAGGATGATCGTGGTCCCGGCGGCGTTGATCTCGCGCAGGGTCTTCCACATGCCGCGACGGATCTCGATGTCGACGCCGGCGGTGGGCTCGTCGAGGATCAGCAGCCGCGGCGAGGTCATCATCGCGCGGGCGATCATCAATCGTCTTTTCATGCCGCCGGAGAGGGTCCGGCTCATCACCTGCGCCTTGTCCCACAGCTGCGCCTCACGCAGCACCCGTTCGGCCCGCGCCATCGCCTCGGCGCGCGGCACGCCGTAGAAACCGGCGTAATTCACGCAGATGTCGAACGGCTTCTCGAACATGTTGAAGTTGATTTCCTGCGGCACCAGGCCGATCAGGCGCATCGCCCCGTCGCGGTCGGCGGCGAGGTCGACGCCGAACACCCGGACCTCGCCCGCGCTGCGGTTGACCAGCGAGCTGACGATGCCGATCAGGGTCGATTTGCCGGCGCCGTTGGGGCCGAGCAGGGCGTAGAAGTCGCCCGGCGCGACTTCGAGCGAGACGCCCTTGAGCGCTTCGACCCCGGTGTCGTAGGTCTTGCGCAGGTCGCGGATCGCGAGGGCCGGCGGGCCGGCGGCGGAGTCGGTGGCGGGGTCGGCGGCGGTCATTCGGCGGTCCTCGGGGCCGCGGGCGATCGCGCGATCGGGACGGTGATCGGAGATGGGCGCGGCGGAACGGGTAGTATAGGCCGGCGGCCAGGACCGGCCCGACAACACTTCATTCCAAAGATCCTGGATCCATTCCCCCGTGCCCACCCATTTTCCGCTCAGACTCGTCGGTCGCCGCATGATCGCACCGACCGTGGCCCACCTCAGTTTCGTCCGCGACGATGGACAGCCGCTGGACTACATTCCCGGCCAATTCCTGCAGGTGCATTTCCACTACGCGGACGGCACCGCGACCAAGCGCAGCTATTCGCTCGCGACCCAGCACGACCACGCGATCGGCCCGGGCGAGTCGGTCGAGATCGCGGTGAGCTACGTGTCCGGCGGCGCGGCGACCGCGCTGTTCGAGGGGCTGGATCTCGGCGGGACGATCGAAGCCAGCGGGCCCTACGGCCGCTTCTGCCTGATGCCCGGCGACGCCAATCGCCGCTATCTGCTGATCGCCACCGGCACCGGGGTCACGCCCTACCGGGCGATGCTGCCGCAGCTCGCCGGCCTAATCGCCGAACGCGGGGTCGAGGTCGTGCTGCTGTTCGGCGCGCGCAACCCGGAGGAGCTGCTCTACGGCGACGATTTCCGCGCTTTCGCCGCGGCCCACCCCGGCTTCCGCTTCGTGCCCTGCTTCTCGCGCGAACTGCCGGCCGCGGATTCGCCGCAGGCGCATGCCGACGTCCGCAAGGGCTACGTGCAGGACCACATCGCCGAGTTCGCTCCGCAGGCCGACGGCGACATCGCCTACCTGTGCGGCAACCCGAACATGGTCGACGCCTGCTTCGAGGCCCTGAAGGGCCACGGGCTGCCGGTGCCGCATATCCGCCGCGAGAAGTACGTCAGCAGCAAGTAGACCTGGCCGACGGGCTCCTGCCGCATACTGCGCGCCGGGTGGGGATGCCCCGTCCGACCACGTGCCCGGCCATGGACGCCGACAGCGGGCCGCCGCCGGCCCTGGAGTTCCGTCTTGTCCCGATCTTCCACATTCCGGATGCTGCTCGGTCAAACGATCATGCTGGCCGTCTGGCTCGTGCCTGGCTGCGCCCGCGCCCTGAGTTTCGATCCGCCGATCGAGCATTCGCTGGGCGCAGACCTGGTGAGTGCCCGTATTTTCGACGTCAACGCGGACGGCCTGCCTGATCTGGTCACCTCCCACGCCACCGCCCGCGGCACGCTGGCGGTGAGCCTGCAGCGTGCGGACGGCAACTTCGACTTCCCGCTGAAGTTCGACTGCGATTGCAGGATCGGCCAGATCATTCCGGTGAAGCGCGCCGGCGAGCCCAGACCGCTGATGATCGTCGACACCTACGCCAGCTTCATGCTGGTCGAGTTCCACGAGGACGAAACCTTCACCGCCTCGCACTATCCCGATGCTTCGATCGACGGCATTTCGCTGGTCGATGCCAATCAGGATGGCAATGAGGACATGTTCTTCACGTATTTCGACGACGACAACACCACGCCGCAACTGGAGTTCCGCTATGCGCTGTGGTACGCCGGCAGCGGTCGGGACAAGGTGCGCGGCAGACGCGACCTGCAGCGCGGCGGCATGTTCCGTTATCAGGGCGATCGCTTCGTGTACTCCGGAATCGACGACATCCGGATGACGGCCACCCAGCCGCTCGCCGGTCGCCTCGATCTCGACGCGGACGGATATCCGGATGCGATCGAGGGCAAATGCCCGCAGGATTGCTTCTACAAGCAGCAACCCTATCGTCAACTGACCGCGCGCACCCTGACCACGCTGCCGAAGGAGACGACTGTTAACGGCGCCAATGCGTTCGGCGACCTGGACGCCGACGGCCTGCCCGACCGGGTCTGGACCATGCCGGGCGATTACCGCAACGGCATGGAGATCTATCTGCAGACCGCACCGCAGACCTTCGCGTTGGCGGCGACGTTCGGGCCGTTGCCGGTACCCAGCAATCCGCTGATCGCCGACATGGACAACGATGGTCGCAACGACATCGTGGTCGTGTCGATGGACGAACGAATCGACGATACCGGCTGGCTGGACGTGCTGCGGCAGACCGAACCGGGACGTTTCGAAGTCCAGTCCCAGCGGCTGTTCGCACTGTCCGAAAACAGCGGCATCGGCGCCGTCGATATCGATCGCAACGGTTGTCGCGACGTCGTCCTGATGCAGCGCATGCCGCAGACGCTCGATTTCATGCTCCAGATCATCCGCGCCTTCGAATGCGGGCCGGCGACCGATTACGCGGTGGATGTGGGCGGCAGCGTCTCGACGCCGACCGTGCGCGTGCGCAGAACCCTGGGCGAAGCGCCGACTGCACCGAAGGTGGTGCGGGTGACGCTGGCGCCGGCGGTGCGCGACGGGGCCAGCGTCGGTTTCGACGTCAGCCCACCGCAGAACTGTCTGGAAACGCCGGCGGAAGCGCCGCGACGGATGTACGACTGCGCGTTGCCGTCGCTGGGCGAACGCGGCGAAGCCCATTATGTCTTCGGTCTCGGCCTGAATCCCGCGACCAGCGTCGATGTGCAGGTCAACGCCTTCCTGCTCGACAGTGCGGGCGATCTGGATGCCGGAAACAACCTCGCGCAGTTGCGGGGGACCCTGTCCACGATCGTCGCCGCGGAGCGAGGCCCATGATCGCGCTGCCCGGGCGGGTACTCGCGATCCTGCGCCTCGCCGCGGTCGCGGTCGCGATGGCGTCGTCCTCGTTCCCGGCGATGGCGCAGGATCTGGGTCCGGCGGCCGTGTTGCCCCACGACAGCGCATCGGACACGCTGCCCGCCGGGGCCGCGGTCGCCGACGCGAACGGCGACGGTCGCAGCGACGTCCTTTTCTTCAACATGCACCACACGTACGTCACCGCCGAGCAGCATTACCTCGCCTATCTCTACGAGCAGCAGGCCGACGGGACGATGCGTCTGGCGATGCGCTTCAGCATGGCGCCCGGCGGGGTCTCGCCCTACAGCTCGGCGTTCGGCGTGGCATTCGGCGATCTCGACGGCGACGGACGCGCGGAAATCGTGCTGCCGGATGCGGCCTACGATCATCTGATCATCCTCGGACGCGGCGCCGACCGCTACGACGAGATCAAGCGTCTCCCGCTGCCGTTCGATTTCGGGTTTTCCCAGATCTCGATCGAGGACCTCGACCAGGACGGCCATGCGGAGATCGTCTATCAGCATATCGCCAAGGGTTTCGCGATCTACCGCGGAGTCGGCGGTCTGAATTTCGCGCCGCCGATGGCGGTGATGAGCTACGTGTCCAAGGGATTCGTGATCGCCGATGCCGACGGCGACGGCCTCCGCGATCTGCTGGTCCCGACCAACAGCGTCGAATTGAACCGGATGGGTTTCGCGGTCAACCTCGGTTTGCCGCGCCAGCCCGGCAGCTACCGCCGCGGCGGCCCCGGTTTCTTCTCGCTGCCCACGTTCTCGGGCGTGCAGCAGGCGCTGTCGATCGGCGTCGGACAGTTCGCGGACGATGCCAAACCCGAAATCGTCCTGCTCAGCCGGACCGACTACGAGCCCGACGAAAACAACATCATGCGCATGATGCAGACGATTTCCGTCTATCGCATGGACAGCCCGAGGCAGTACACGCTGCTCAAGCGACACGAATATCTGGATGCCGGCGCAGTGACGCCCGCGCATCTGCGCGTGACCGATCTCGACGGCGACGGACGCGACGAAATCTACGTCTTCCGCGGCGGTCGACTCGAAGTGATCCGTCAACAGGGCGACGGGTTCGCGCCGGTGTTCACCCCGCCCGCCGCCCCGGGATACTGGAACGACCCGCCTCTGGCATCGACACATTTCGCCGATTTCAACGGCGACGGCTGCCGCGACGTGGGCTATCTCGCGAACGGTTACGCGATCCACTACCGCGCCGATTGCCCGACGGCGAGGACGACCCGCGCGCGGCCGGCTGTTTCGACGCCCGCCCAGCCTGCCCAGCGGATCAAACCCCGTCGCGGTCATCGCCCGAGGCGATAGCCTGCGCGCGCGGCCCCGGAGGCCGTGGAAGCGCCGGGCCGGCCGAGGAGACGGAACGAAGCGGACCGCCGCCTTGCCCGACCGAATGACCGAGACCGAGACCGAGACCGAGACCGAGACCGAGGCGATCGTCTCTTCGTGGTCCTGCCGATGACGGCCCTCTTCGTCGCGCTTCTTGCCGGTCACATCCGCCCTCGACGCCCGTCCATGTCTCTGAAACGGCGACCATCGACCAGACGCCCCATGCACCCGGAGTCCCTCATGCCAAGACCCCTGCTGCTGTCCCTGCTCGCGCTGGCGCTCGTCGCCTGCGCCCGCAGCGACGAAGCCCCGCTCGTGACCCCGAGCACCGACGCCAACGGCGATCTGCGCTACGGCGACCTCGCCTTCAAGCCCTGCGCCCTGGGCGGCGAGCAGGGCGACGCGGTCGAGGCCCAGTGCGCGACCCTGATGGCGCCGGAGAATCCCGACGCGCCGCAGGGCCGCAGGATCGGGCTCGCGGTCGCGTTGATCCCGGCCGAAAGTCAGACCGAATCCGATCCGATCGTGTTCATCGCCGGCGGCCCCGGCCAGTCGATCCTCGAAGCCTATCCGATGCTGCATCCGGCGATCGACGATGCGCGTCGCAGCCGCAACGTGCTGCTGGTGGACGCGCGCGGCACCGGCCGCTCGCGGCCGCTGCAGTGCAGCGAAATGCTCGAGCTGGAGGGCAGCATCGCCGGCGATGCGGAAGATCCCGCGCTGCTGCGCAGTCTGACCGAGCGCTGCCGCGACCGCCTGGCGAAAGAGGCCGATCTGCGTTTCTACGGCACCGCCGAACACGTCCGCGATCTCGATCTGCTGCGCAGGACGGTCGGCGTCGAGCAGTTCAATCTGGTCGGCGTCTCCTACGGCACCCGGGTCGCGCAGCAGTTCGCCGCGCGTTACCCCAAGCACACCCGGACCGTGACCCTGGACTCGATCGCACCCAACACGCTGGTCCTCGGCCAGGAACACGCCGTCAATCTCGACGCCGCGATCCGCAAGCAGTTCGCCCGCTGCCTCGCCGACGGCGCCTGCAAACGCAACATCGGCGATCCTGCGGCGCTGCTGGCGCAGGTCCGCAGCCGGCTGCAGGCCGGCGATCTGGCGCCGGTGCGCTATCGCGATCCGACCAACGGCGAGTGGCGCGAGGAAGTGCCGCGCTTCGGCCATCTCAGTGCGCTGCTGCGCTTCTACGCCTACCGCCCGGAATCGGCCGCGCTGCTGCCGCTGATCCTGCACGACGCCGCCGAGGGCCGCTACGAAACCCTGATGTCGCAGGCGCGCGCGCTCAGCGGCGACATCGGCGATTCGATCGCGCTGGGCATGCATCTGTCGGTGAGCTGCACCGAGGACCCCGAGCTGACGGTCCGCGCCGCCGACGCCGACACCATCCTCGGCAACAGCATCGCCGAATTCCTGCAGACGCAATGCGCGGTGTGGCCGAAGGGCAAGCGCGATCCGGACTTCCGCAAGCCGCTGAGCGGCGATCTGCCGGTGCTCGCGATCAGCGGCGAATTCGATCCGGTGACGCCGCCGCGCTACGGCGACGAAGTGGTGAAGACGTTGCCGAAGGGCCGTCATCTGATCCTGCCCGGGCAGGGCCACAGCGTGCTGACCACCGGCTGCATGCCCAAGCTATTCGCGCAGTTTCTCGAAACCGCGGACGCCAAGGGCCTCGACGTCGAGTGTCTGAAGCGATTGAAGGCGGCGCCGCCGTTTGCGGGGAATTATGGTTGGGAGCCCTGATGGAGGTCGTCGCTGCCGGAGGGCCGTGTCTTCGGTCGCGCCGCCGTGCTTCCAGCTCCCCCATGCCAGTCACTGCGTTCGATGTCGTCGCATCGCGTCTTGCGGATCGTGTTTCGCAGAACGACGCACGCTGATGTCGAACGCACTTACCGAATTTCCGAGGTTCACATGATCCAGGTCCAGAATCTGCACAAGGCGTTCAAGACCAAGACCGGGCTGGTACAGGCGGTGCGCGGGGTGAGTTTCGAGGCCCGCGACGGCGAGATCACCGGGCTGCTCGGGCCCAACGGCGCCGGCAAGACCACCACCCTGCGCATGCTCTACACGCTGATGTCGCCCGATCAGGGCAGCGTCAGCGTCGACGGCATCGACGTGGCGAAGGACGCGACCGCGGTGCGTCGCCGCCTCGGCGTGCTGCCCGACGCGCGCGGCGTCTACAAGCGGCTGAGCGCGCGCGAGAACATCGCCTATTTCGGCGAGCTGCACGGGCTGGACGCGGCGACGATCGCGCAGCGTACCGCGATGATGTCGCAGGCGCTGGGCATGAACGATTTTCTCGACCGCCGCACCGAAGGCTTTTCGCAGGGTCAGCGCACCAAGACCGCGATCGCGCGCGCGCTGGTGCACGATCCGAAGAACGTGATCCTCGACGAGCCGACCAACGGTCTCGACGTGATGACCACGCGCGGCCTGCGCGAATTCCTGCGCCAACTGCGCGCCGAGGGCCGCTGCGTGATCTTCTCCAGCCACATCATGCAGGAGGTCGCCGCGCTGTGCGACCGGATCGTGGTGATCGCCGCCGGCGAAGTGAAGGCGATCGGCACGCCTGACGAACTGCGGGCGCGTACCCGTCACGACAATCTCGAGGACGCCTTCGTCCAGTTGATCGGCTCGGAGGAGGGCCTGCTCGCATGAAGACCTTCCTGACCGTATTCCGCAAGGAACTGCGCGATTTCGCGCGCGACCGCCGCACCTTCCTGATGGCGCTTCTGCTCGGCCCGCTGATCTATCCGCTGCTGATGCTCGGCATGGGCAGCCTGGCCGAAGCCCGGGTCAGCACCCAGTTGGAGAAGACGCTGGAGATTCCGGTGGTCGGCGCCGAGCATGCGCCGAACCTGATCGCCTTCCTCGCCACCCAGGACATCCGCGCCAAGGCGGCGCCGAAGGATCTGATCGGCGCGATCCGCCGTCAGGATGAGGACGTGGCCCTGGTGATCGCGCCGGATTTCGCCGAGGACTGGCGCGAGAGCCGGCCGGCGAAGGTCGAGATCGTCTCCGACAGCACCCGCCAGAGCGCGCAGGTGCCGGTGCGCCGCGTCGAGGCCGCGCTGCGCGGCTACAGCGCGCAGGTCGGTGCGCTGCGTCTGGTCGCGCGCGGCGTGAATCCCTCGCTGTCGCAGGCGGTGGCGGTCGCCCAGCGCGACGTGGCCACGCCCGAGGCGCGCCAGGGCGTGCTGTTGGCGATGCTGTTGCCGTTGATCCTGGTGCTCTACGCCTTCATCGGCGGCGCCAATCTGACCATGGACGTGACTGCCGGCGAACGCGAACGGCAATCGCTGGAGCCGCTGCTCGCGACCCCGGTCGCGCGCGGCACGCTCGTCGGCGGCAAGATGGCCTCGGCCGCGCTGATCGGGATCGTCGCGGTTGCGCTGACCCTGCTCTCGTTCAAGTTCAGCGCCATGTTGTCCACCAGCCCGATGGCGCGCTCGCTCGACGTCTCGTTCTTCGCGATCGGCAAGATGATGCTGGTGCTGCTGCCGATGGTTTTCTTCGGCACCGCGCTGCTGACTTTCGTCGCCGCCGGCGCCAAGAGCATGAAGGAAGCACAGAGCCATCTGGTGTGGATGATGTTCATGCCGATGATCCCGGCCTACGCGCTGATGGCCTACCCGCTGAAGGACCAGGACCTGTGGCAGTACGCGGTGCCGTTCCTGGCGCAGAACCAGATGCTGGTGAAGGCCTCGCGCGGCGAAACCGCCTCGCCCGAACAGTGGGCGATCTACCTCGCCTGCGCCTTCGCCCTCGCCCTGGCGCTGTGGCTGGCGGCGGTGTGGCGCTATCGTCAGGAGAAGCTGGCGATTTCGGCCTGAGGCGCGGCGGCGCGGATCTCAAACGCGGCGGCGGGGCCTGGCGCTGCGGGCCTTGTCACCGCGCGGCGCCGACTCGGCGGCGGGGACCAACCCGCCCGCAGGGCGTTCGCTGCGATAGACGCGCGCTTCTTCGAGCAGCCACTGCCGGAACGCCTGCAGCCCGGGATGATCCCGACTGCGCGACGGATAGACGAGATAGTGCGCGTACTCGCCGTCGAGAGATTCGGCAACCAGGGGCTTGAGGGCCCCGCTCTCGATCAGGGGCCTGGCGCGCGACATGCGCGCGAGGCCGACACCGACGCCCGCGACCGCCGCGCGCTGCATCGCATCGACATCGTCGAAATTGGCCACGTAGCGTCGGGGCGCTTCGGTGCCGAAATGCGCGAACCATCGGTCCCAGTAACCGCCGGGATCGCCCAGCAGCGGCCAGCGGTGCAGCATCTTCAGCCGCGGCGCGCCCAGCTGCGAGCGCAGCAGCCGCCATTGTTCCGGTGCGATCACCGGCACCAGCGATTCGCCGAACAGGAATTCCGAGACCAAACCGGGCCAGCGGCCATGACCGCTGCGCAGCGCCGCGTCCACCGCGGCGTCGCGGCCGAAATCGACCAGCGCTTCGCTCGACTGCAGATTGAACTCGAGATCGTGATGGCAGCAGAGAAAGCGCGGCAGTCGCGGCACCAGCCACGCCGACGCCATGAGCGGCGTCATGCTCACGGTCAGGACATCGTCCCGACGCGCCGCGGGCGGACGCAGCGCCTGTTCGATCGCCTCCAGATGCGGGCCGATGCGCTCCAGCAACCGGCGCCCGTCTTCGGTCGGCGCGATCCCGCGCGAGCCGCGGTCGAACAGACGCACCCCGAGCCGCGCTTCCAGCGCCTTGATCTGGTGGCTGAGCGCGCTGACGGTCAGGTGCAGCGATTCGGCGGCGCGGGAAAGATTGCCGGCGCGCGCGGCGGCGACGAATCCCTGCAGTGCGTGAAGCGGCGGTCGGCTCATGCTGCGTCCGGAGGATGGCGAGGCGGCGTTTTTGCTTGAATCAAATTCAAGTCAAGCTTGCAAAGGTTTCGCTTTTTGCTCGACAAGGATGCGCCTATCTTTTGCCGTATTCAACGAAGCGCATCCCGCGCGACTCGGCCGAAAAGGAGGCCGTCATGAACATCTACCGGGGCTTGCTATTTCTCCAGGGCCATCTGCTGCGGCCCGAGGACGTGATCGACACGCCGCCATCGGACAACGCGCCCGCCCCCGCGTCCAAACCCGACTGTTTCAGCCTGCTCGAATCGCTGTCGTTTCTCGGCGGCAGATCGATGCGTGCGGATCGCGCCGGCGATCTCGATCCGCCGTTGGAGCTACTGCTGCACGCCTGCGGGACACGGGCGGCGCGGCACTGACCTTCGCCGACATCGCTTGCCTCTTTCGACCCCACCGGAGCACACGGCATGAGCCTGTTCACCACCGACTGGCTGCGCGCAGCAGCCGACGACACGCGCCGCCCCATCCACGACTACGGTCTGCGCTACGGCCGCGAGGCCCGCGCCCGCCATGATCGCGAGCAGATCGGCGGTTATCGCGGCGTCATGCCGCACTGCCGCCCGTCGAAGCATGCTGCGCGGCCTGATCGGCGCCTGATCGGGACAGTCTGATCGGAGCAGCGAAAGAAAAAGCCCGGCTTTCGCCGGGCTTTTTCGTTGCGCACGGCCCGCGACGGGTCAAAGATGCTTGATGATCTCGTCCGCGAACTCGCTGCACTTCACTTCGGTGGCGCCGTCCATCAGGCGGGCGAAGTCGTAGGTGACGCGCTTGCTGGCGATGGCCTTGTCCATGCCGGCGATGATCGCGTCGGCGGCTTCGGTCCAGCCCATGTAGCGCAGCATCATCTCGCCGGAGAGGATGACCGAGCCCGGATTGACCTTGTCGAGATCGGCGTACTTCGGCGCGGTGCCGTGGGTCGCCTCGAACACGCCGTGGCCGGTGACGGTGTTGATGTTCGCGCCCGGGGCGATACCGATGCCGCCGACCTGCGCGGCAAGCGCGTCGGAGAGGTAGTCGCCGTTGAGGTTGAGCGTGGCGACCACGTCGTATTCCTTCGGCCGCAGCAGGATCTGCTGCAGGAAGGCGTCGGCGATCGCGTCCTTGATGACGATGCCCGCGCCCGGCTTGCCTTCGGGAATCACGTGCCAGGGGCCGCCGTCGAGCTCGACCGCGCCGTAGAAATCGCGCGCGACCTGATAGCCGAAGTCGCGGAACGCGCCTTCGGAGAACTTCATGATGTTGCCCTTGTGCACCAGGGTCACCGACTTGCGCTTGTTCTCGATCGCGTAGGCGATGGCGCTGTGCACCAGGCGCTCGGTGCCGAGGTAGGACACGGGCTTGATGCCGATGCCGACCTGCACCGGCAGATCGCGCGCCGGGGCGCCGATGCCTTCGAGCGCCTTGTTCCACTCGTCGGTCTTGGCCTTGGTGCCGAAGCGGATCTTGTCGAAGCCCTTGGGGAATTCCTTCTGCAGGAAGTCGAGCATCTTCTGCGCGTCGGCCGAGCCGGGTTCGAACTCGATGCCGGCGTAGATGTCCTCGGTGTTCTCGCGGAAGATGACCATGTCGACGTCGCCGGGCTTCTTCACCGGCGAGGGCACGCCCTCGAACCAGCGCACCGGGCGCAGGCAGACGAAGAGGTCGAGCATCTGGCGCAGGGCGACATTGAGCGAGCGGATGCCGCCGCCGACCGGGGTGGTCAGGGGGCCCTTGATGCTGACCAGATAGTCGCGGCAGGCGTCGACGGTGGCGTCGGGCAGCCAGTTGCCGGTGGCGTTGAACGCCTTCTCGCCGGCGAGGACTTCCATCCACATCAGCTGGCGCTGGCCGCCGTAGGCCTTGGCGACCGCGGCGTCGAGCACCCGCACGCTGGCGCGCCAGATGTCCGGACCGGTGCCGTCGCCTTCGATGAACGGGATGATCGGGCGATCGGGGACGATCAGTCCGGTCGGTGTCTTGGTGATCCTGGCGCCTCCGGCGGGCACCACGGGAGCGGAATTCCCTGATGGGGACATGGCCATGCAACGGTCTCCGTGAAGGCCGGCGGTGGTGCCGGCCAAGTCCGCTATTGTCGCGGCTGGGCGGGAAGCTGGGAAGGGCGCGGCCGGCGGGCGGCCCACGTCCGGGTTGCGGGGCGAGGCGATTGGCCACCGGCAGCATCCCCGCCGTTCGCCGCACGCGCCGCACGCGCTGCTTCGCGCGACCGGCTCCTGTTGCCGGTCGATGCGGCCGGCTTGCGGCCATCGCGACGACCCCGCGCCGATGCTGCGCTGCACGAACTTTTCTGCAGCGCAGCATGGTCCGCGCCGTTCGCCGGCGTATGCGGTCGTTTGCGCATGACGACATGCGACTCGCGCGGGACTTCACTTCAATTCTGAGAGCGAATGCCCGGACCTGCGGGAAATCCGGCAGGTAAGTTCCGGATGTGCCGCGTGGGGAGAAAGCAGTCGCCGCGGCACACCGCCGCCGGGCAATCCGGTGGCGACCCGCATGGCCACTGCATCCGCATCCATCGTGACCTCGCGCTGCGAGCACGACGGTGCGGATGCGCGGTCGTTATCGAGCCGATGAACCATCTATTTCATGGAGCGAACCACATGTCTCATCAGCAAGTCCGTCAACTCACCGTCCGCCGCACCGCGATCGCGCTGTCGCTGGCCGCCGCCGTTTTCGCCGTCGGTACCGCCAGCGCCGGCGAGCGCGAGCGCCCCGTGCTCAGCAAGGTCGTCGCCGATGCGATGAAGCGCGATCTGCGCATGAGCGACCGGCAGTTGGCGCAGTATTTCGCCGCCGAGCGCACCGCCTACGTCAACGAAGCCCGCATCGCCAAGCAGCTGGGCCACCAGTACGCCGGCAGCTGGCTGGAGCGCGATGCCGAAGGCAATTACCGCTTCGTCGCCGGCAGCACCGGTTCGGCCAAGGCCGCCAGCGTCGGCGGCATCGAAGTGCGTCCGCAGCGCTACTCGCTGCGCGAGCTGAACGCCGCCAAGGCCGAGCTCGATGGCCTGCATGCCCGCAGCCTCCAGAAGAGCCGCCTGGTCGGCGTGCACGCCTGGGGCGTCGACGTCCGCAGCAACCGGCTGGTGGTGACGGTCGCGCCAGGCCACGCCCTGCGCGCGGCGGACTTCATCGCCGCCAGCAATATCGACGCCGACATGGTCCGCTTCGAACTCTCGCCGTTCGAGGCGCCGACGCCGTTGCTCAACGTCATCGGCGGCATCGAATACCAGTCGGGCGGCGGTCTGTGCTCGATCGGCTTCTCGGTCACCCGCGGCGCCACCAAGGGCTTCGCCACCGCCGGCCATTGCGGCGGCGTCGGCACCCAGGTGCGTCTGTCGGGCACGCTCGTGGGCACGGTGCAGGGCCAGTTCTTCCCCGGCGGCGACCAGGCCTGGGCGAACGTGCGCAGCACCGACACCCTGTTCGGCACGGTGACCCGCTACAACGGCACCACTCAGGCCGTGCTGGGCAGCACCGTGGCGGCGATCGGCGCGGCGGTCTGCCGTTCCGGCCGCACCACCGGCTGGCGCTGCGGCACCATCGTGTCCTACAACAACACGGTCAACTACGGCACCGGCAACGTCAACGGCCTGACCCGCTCCACCGCCTGCGCCGGCCAGGGCGACTCCGGCGGTTCGTGGATCACCGGTTCCGGCCAGGCCCAGGGCGTGACCTCGGGCGGCCAGCTCCCGGCCGGTTCGAACAACAACTGCGGCGTGGCCACCCCGGTGACCTGGTTCCAGCCGATCAACCCGATCCTCAGCCGCTTCGGGCTGACTCTGGTGCGTTGATCGACTCGACACGCATCGCCGCGAGACGGTGCGTGTCGCCAGCGATCGTCGATCCTGCGATGCCCCGGCCCCGGCCGGGGCATCGTCGTTTGCGCATCAGGGTCATGCGCGCGAGTGCTGACTTCCGGCACGCGAGTCGTCGCGACATCGGCGGGAGGATCGGCGCTTCGACCCCGGGAGACCGCCATGGCCATCGATCGTCGCGACCTTTTGAAACTCGGCGCCCTCGGACTGGCCGCCGCGGCCGTCGGCGCACCCGCTGCGGCGCAGACGTCGCAACCGACCCGCGCATCGCGGCCGCTCGATCTGCTGATCCTCGGCGGCACCGGCCTCACCGGCCCGCATCAGGTGCGCTACGCGCTGGCGCGCGGGCATCGCATCACCGTTTTCAACCGCGGCCGCAAGCAGCCGGAATGGCTCGGCCAGGTCGAACAACTGCTCGGCGACCGCGACAAGAACGATTACGCAGCGATCGCCGCCGAAGTCGCGAAGGGCCGGCGCTGGGACGTGGTGATCGACAATCCCAGCAGCGTGCCGGCGTGGATCCGCGACGCCGCGGCCGTGCTGAAGGGGCATGTCGGCGGCTACATGATGATCTCCAGTCTCTCGGCCTACGCCGACAACGCGACGCCGGGCCAGGACGAGAACGCGCCGCTGGCGACGTTCGACGGCGACCCGCTCGCGGAGACGATGGCCAGCCTGCGCGCCGACATGAACAAGTACGCCGGGCTCAAGGCCGCGACCGAAGCGGAAACGCGCAAGCACTTCGGGGAACGCAGCACGATCGTGCGTCCGGGCCTGATCGTCGGCCCCGGCGACGAGACCGATCGCTTCAGCTACTGGCCGCTGCGCCTGCGTCGCGGCGGCGAAGTGCTGTGCCCCGGCGACGGCCGCGACCCGGTGAAATTCATCGACGCCCGCGACCTCGGCGAATGGATGATCCGGCTCGCCGAACAGAA
The DNA here is from genome assembly GCA_044345315.1 of Lysobacteraceae bacterium. GTDB lineage: Bacteria > Pseudomonadota > Gammaproteobacteria > Xanthomonadales > Xanthomonadaceae > Lysobacter_I. The sequence continues at coordinate 15,092 of JBIJBH010000001.1, read as the reverse complement.
CGCGCACGGCGCCTACAACGCGATCGGCCCCGATTACGCGCTCGACATGGCCGCACTGCTGTACGGCATCCGCGCCTCGACCACCCAGGGCGCGAGGCTGACCTTCGTGCCGAGCGATTTCCTCGCCGCGCAGAACGTCAGCCCCTGGGGCGACATGCCGGTGTGGGTGCCGAACGCCGGCGACAGCGCAGGCTTCCACACCCGCAGCAACGCGAAGGCCATCGCCGCCGGCCTCAGCTTCCGCAGCCTCGCCGATACCGTCGCCGCGACGCTGGCGTGGTTCGACGCGTTGCCCGAAGAACGTCGCAAGGCCGGCCCGCGCGCGGGAATCAAACCCGAACGCGAGGCCGAAGTGCTGTCGGCATGGAAGGCGAAGCGGGGCGGTTGAACCCTGTCGCGCGCAGGGCCGTGCATGGGCCGGTCGAGCAGCCGAGTCGGCGCGTGGACCGGACGCGACGAGCTCCCTCTTCATCCGCCGCCCGAACCGGCACCTCCGGACAACGCCCTTCATGCGTCGGCGGGCCGATCCCGACCGAGGCCGGGAAGGATTACTGCTGGCCGGACTCGCCTCATGGGCGGATCGTCGAAGTACCATCAGGGCGCCTGTGCGCTGCGTCCGGATCACCTGGAATATGCGCCAGAACCATCTCTCCGCAGCCTCAGGCGGAGCCCATCAGGCGTTCGAGGCGGCGGCGTTTCGCGACGCCGTTCGCTGCGGACGTCAGCCGATAGAGGAGCACTGCATGGCGGCCTTCGATTTTCTCGATCTCCTGACACTGCTGGATGTGTTCACCTGGCGCATCGTGATCCCCACCGTGGCGGGCGTGGGGGCCGGTCTGGGGGTGTACTTCCTGTCCGGCGAAACGTCTTCATCCGCCGCCGTGGGGGGCGCGCTCGCGTTGGCCGGTTTCTGCATCGGGCTGTTCTGGGAGCTCGGCCACAAGCGACGAACATGAACCGAGTTCCGCCCGGCGATTCGTTTCTCGGCCATCGCGCGCACTCGCGAGGGAGCGTCTCATGAAGTACCTGCTCGGGGTGGGCATGGCCGCGCTGCTCCAGGCTGCGATCTCGTTCGCGATCATCCTGACCAGCAGGGGCGATGGATCCTTCGTCGGGCTCGGCGCGATGCTGATGGCCGTTCTCGGCATTCCGGTCACCGCTCTGGTCAACGGCCTGCTCATTCACGCCGGCCGCAGCACGCCAGGCTCGCCCTGGGCCGTGCGCGTGGTCCTGGTCTCATCGATTCTGCCGGCCGCGCAGTTGGCGCTCATGCTGCTGGTCTTGGTCTTCCGGCTCTGAGTTCCGCTGGCTTGATCCGGGGCTGATCCGGGGACTGATCCGATCCGGGATCCGATCCGGGACACCCACTGGACTGATCCGGGAGGACTGATCCGGGACACCCACGATGGGATCGGGTACGGATCAGGAGGATCCGATCCGGGAAGATCCGATCCGGGACACCCACAATTGGGGCCTGATCAGGGAGGCATGATCAGGGAGGCCTGATCAGGGACACCCACAGTAACGATGTGATCCGCGATCCGGGAGGAGCCAATCCGGGACACCCACAATTCCCTGGGCCCAAACCACCCCGAGCAGTCAGCTCCATCCGCATTCCGTAATCGCCGCGCATGACACGGCACCCACGTCAGCGCTGAACGCTTCAGCGTTTCCATCGGCCACGATCAAACCTCCCTGTCGGGCTGGCCTTTCGTCGGCTGCGGATCAACCCAAGCGTGTCGCCAGCCGCAGTCCTTTCATCCAACGCTGACCAAGACGTTCGGCCAGTGCGATCAAGTCCTGTGCCGAGCCGGCAGCGCGAGCCCAGCCGCTGCCGAAGGCGGCGACACGGGTGGTCCAGCGTTGCGGGTCGCGATCGACGATCGAGAGGATGGTCGGTGGCGCATCGACGATCCGTCCATGTTTGCCGGCCGCTGCTGCGCGACCGGTCCAGTCCAGGATCTGCAGGTAGTCCGCGGTCGAGAAGCTGCCATCGCGACGCAGGCAGCCTGCGATCGGTGCCAGCGGTCGCGCAAGGGTCGTCGCATCCTGCCGCACTGCCGCGATGCGCGAGACGACGCTGGTATGCGCCGATGTTTCCAGGTCCTCGGCGATGCCGGCGCGAATCGGATTGAGATCGACATAGGCCATCGCCGCCAGCAGTGCGCGCTCGTCGCACAGAGCCTGACACTTGTAGCGTCCTTGCCAGAACCGCCCCTTGCAGCCATCCTCGAGATTGGCGCGACGCGCGATGGGCTCGACCAGGCAGCGCATCAACCAGGACAGGCTTCCGAGCCGTCGACGGATGATCGCGAGTCGTGTCGGCTGTTCAAGCAGAAGTTCGCGTTTCCGCTCGAACGCGGCTTCGGCATCTTCGCGCGGCGGAAACAAGCGCACCCATCGGGCCGCGACCTCTTCATCGGTCCAGATCATGACAGCCGTTGGATCGATCTCGATCACCAGATGCAGATGATTGCTCATGACCGCATAGGCATGGATGGAGACCGCGAAGCATTCCGCGACCAGTGCGATCCGCGCCTCGACCCACGATTTTCGATGCTCGAAACTGCGGCCGGTGTCCTTGTCGATACCGCAGAGAAAGGCCTGCCGCACGCAGCGCTGGACGCAATGGTAGGCACCGGCGACATTCGGAGGCGCGATGTGGGAACGGGGGCGAGTCATGGGCGCAGCGTCGCATGGTCCAATGCGGCCGTGTGTCGGGAAATGACTCATCTGCGTGTAGGGAAAATCCGAATTGTGGGTGTCCTCGTAGAGAACACATCTTCCAATCCGTGATGCCGGCAGGTCGGTCATCGTTCCGACCTCGCCATGAAAGCGGCGCGCTGGTTGAGAAGCGCCCAGCGCGCGATTCGACGGCGGATCTCGGGAGATGCAGGAGTGCGTATCGAACACCCGGCCGTACAGAATTGTGGGTGTCCTCGACTGAGTCCACCCGACTGAACCTCACACAACTTCGACTGGTGGGTGTCCCCGACTCAACCTCCGAATTGTGGGTGTCCCCGACCGAAGAGCCCCCTCAAGCCCCGTGGCACTTCTTGTATTTCTTGCCGCTGCCGCACGGGCAGGGGTCGTTGCGCTCGGGGGTGATGGCGCGGCGCCGCGGGGTGCGCGGGGTCAGGCTATCGATGCGATGCAGGTGCAAGTCGGCGAGCATGCCGGGCAGGGCGCCGATGATGCCGATCCGCGTCTTGTAGTCGAGCGGGGTCGGTTCGGCGTTTTCGTCGCCTTCGCTTTCGACTTCGCTTTCGAGCAGGGCGAAGATCTCCTCGATCCAGTCGTGTTCGTCGAGCCAGGCCTCCCAGGCGGGCTCGCGCAATTCCACGCCGCGGAAGAAGCCGTACGCCCAGTCGCGGCCGACGTCGAGCTCGTCGTCGTCCTGCGCGTCGGGATCTTCGGGCAGCCACAGCAGCGGCGCGAGGTGATCGGGCAGTTCGTCGCCGGGGAAACGCACGCGCTGTTCGACCATGCGCCAGTGCGCCATCAGCAGGGCCTCGACCTCGGCCGCTTCCTCGGCGCCGTCCCAGCGCGGCGGTTTGCCGCCCCAGACCACCGGTTGCCATTCCTCCGGCGGCACCGGCTCCGGAGCCACCGCCAGGGCCGACAGGAAACCGTCCAGCGCCTCCAGGTTGAAGCCCCTGAACGGCACCGCGCGGGTGTCGAGCAGGTCGGAGAGGCGTTCGATGCCGGCGTCGTCGAGCAGGGCGGTGGCGGACATGGGCTGGCGGCAGGACAGGGGGGCATAGCGTACCCCCATGCCGGGTCCGAGGCACTGCGAACCATCCGGAACCGTCGAACACCGTCGCGCGGAGCAGCCCGCCGCGTTCAGTCCTGCGGCAGGTCCGCTACGGTGTCGACATCGCCCGGCGGGTGCGGTGCAGGGTGGTCGACGGGGTCGGTCTCCGCTCGCAGCAGCGCGCGCGCACCCTGGTCGCCGCGCAGCGTCGCCAGCGCGGCGAAGGCGCTGCGCGGGAACACCGCCGGCACGCCGCGCAGGCCGTCGCAGCGGGAGGCGATCATGCGCCCGGGATGGCGCTGCGCGAGCGTCAGCAGCGCGCGCAGCCAGGCGGCGTCGACGGCGTACTGGTCGGTCAACAGCACCAGCAGACGTTCGACCGCCGGATCGGCCTCCACCTGCGCGACCGCCGCGCGCAGCGAAGCGGACAGACCGTCATCGGCATCGGCCACGTCGATACGCGCGACGTGCGCGTCGCCCGTGGGCAGGCGCAGGCTCCGCCACAGCGCATCGCCGTCCGCGCCGAGCGCGATCGCGACCCGCGGCATCACCGCGCAGGCGGTGTCGAGTGCGCGCTGCAGCAGCGAGCGTCCCCGCCACTGCACCAGCGCCTTGGGCCGACCGAGGCGGGAGGAGCGACCCGCGGCGAGGATGACCGCGACGGTGCTCATGCGGAGGTCTCGGCGTCGGCGGTCTGCGTTTCCTGCGGGTGGCAGCGCGCGCGATAGGACTGCATCGCCTCGGCGAGGATCGACACCGCGAGCTCCTGCGGATCGCGCGCGCGCGGCAGCAGCCCCAGCGGACTGCGCAGCCGCGCCAGCGCCGCGGCGGAGACGCCGCGCGCCTGCAGGCGTTCGAGCCGCAGCGCCTGCGCACGCGGGCTGCCCATCGCGCCGACCAGACAGGCGTCGCTGTCGAGCGCGCGCTGCAGGAAGGTCGGTTCGCGATCGTGATCGTGGAACAGGGTGATGGCCGCGGTCCAGGCGTCGAACGCGAGCGGCGGCAACGCTTCCTCCGACTGCAGCAGGTGCAGCGGCACGCCCAGCGCCGCCAGCGGCGCCCGCAGTTCGGGTTCGGGGCTGAGCGCGATCACATCGAGCTCGGCAGCGCGCGCCAGCCGGCACATCGCCAGCAGGCTTTCGCCGGCGCCGGCCAGTACCAGACGCAATGCCGGCCAGCGGCGGATGCGAACCTCGTCGACCTTCGTGGACGCCGCCGCGTGCGGCAGCAGGTCCGGCGCCGAATCCGGCCCGCGCCAGCGCAGATCGAACGGCTCGCGGCGCGCGGTCGACTGCGCGATCGCCGCCACGGTCGTCGCCGGCACTGCGCCGTCGAACTGCAGATCCAGACCGCTGCCGCAGGGCAGCACGATGTCGACGTAGGGCGAGTCCTCGCCGTAGCGCACGCGCCGACTCACGCCCTCGTCCAGCGCGCGGCGGGCTTCCTCGATCACCGCCCGATCGAGACAGCCGCTGGAAAACGAACCTGCGACCTCACCGTCGGCGGTAACCGCCATCTGCGCGCCGATCCGACGCGGCGCGGCGCCGTGGATCGCGACCAGGGTGACCAGCGCGCAGCCGCGGTGGCGTCGCGCGCTGTCGATCAGCAGCTCAAGCGGATGCGGCATGCCATCGGGCGGGGATGCGGAGAAAAGACGCGGCGAGGTTCATTTCAGCGTCCGCAGATATTCGATGATCGCCTTGCGGCGGCGCTCGTCGGCAACGCCGACCGCCATCGTCGTGCCCTTGACCCGCGCCGCCGGCGCCTTGAGGTAGGCGTCGAGTTCCTGCGCGGTCCAGGTGATGCCGCTGTTGCGCAGCGCGGGGGAATACCCGCGGTAGGCGGCGACGGCCGCGGCGCGGCGACCGAACACGCCCTTGAGCGTCGGGCCGGCGGGCTTCGCGCTGCCGTCGACCGAATGGCAGGCGGCGCAGGCGACGAAGGCCGCCTTGCCGTCCTGCGCGGTCGGAGCGCGCGCGGTCTGCGCCTGCGCGGCCCGCGGCTGCACGAAAACGATCGCGCACAGTGCGGCGGCGATGAGGGTCGTGGTCAGCGTGCGGGCGCTCGTCATCGCATCGTCTCAGGCCTGCTGGAAGGGAAGCGCGCGCAGGCGCTTGCCGGTGGCCTGGAAGATCGCGTTCGCGACCGCCGGACCGATCGGCGGCACCGCGCATTCGCCGATCCCGGTGGGCGATGCGGTCGAAGCCAGCATGTGCGTTTCGACCGTCGGCATCGCATCGATCCGCAGCACGCGGTAGGCGTCGTAGTTGCGCACCGTCGGCGCGCCATTCTCGATCGCGACCTCTTCGCCGAGAAGCGCGCTCAGGCCGAAGCCGGTGCCGCCTTCGAGCTGCGCGCGGATCACGTCGGGATTGATCGCGATGCCGCAGTCGGAAGCGACCACGCAGCGTTCGACCTTGATCCCGCCGTCGGCGGTCTTCGACACTTCGGCGACGGTGGCGACGTAGCTGCCGAAGGATTCGTGCACCGCGACGCCGCGGAAACGGCCGGCGGCCGGCGGCCGCGACCAGCCCGCCTTCTCCGCCGCCAGCGACAGCACCGCGCGTTCGCGCGCCTCCGCCGGCAGCAGGGCCAGACGCAGCGCGACCGGATCCTGAGCGGTCGCGGTCGCGATCTCGTCGAGCATCGTCTCCATGACGTAGGCGGTATGCGTATGGCCGACCGAACGCCACCACAGCACCGTCACCGGCGAACTCGGATGGGTGATGCGGACATCGAAATCGGGCAGCGCGTACGGCGTGTCGCCGACGCCTTCGGTCGAGGACGGGTCGATCCCGTCCTTCATCATCATCGACTCGAACGGCGTGCCGGCGACGATCGACTGGCCGACGATGTGATGCTGCCAGCCGCTGATCTTTCCGTCCGCGTCCAGACCCACGCGCACGCGATGCACGTGCAGCGGGCGATAGCGGCCGCCGGCCATGTCGGCCTCGCGCGTCCACTGCAGCTTGATCGGCGCGCGGAAATCCAGCGCCTTGGCGATCTCCGTGGCTTCGACGAACACGTCGCAGTCGGCGACCGCGCGACGGCCGAAGCCGCCGCCGGTCTTCATCACGTGCAATTCGACCTGCTCGGGCTTGACCCCGGCGATCTGTGCGCAGGTCGCCTGGACCACATCGGGCATCTGCAGGCCGCCGTGGATGTGCAGGCGCTCGCCGTCCCTGTGGACCACGGCGTTGAGCGGTTCCAGCGCGGCGTGGGCCAGATACGGGAAGCGATAGGTCGCTTCGAGGGTTTTCGCGGCCTTGCCGAGCGCGGCCTTCGCGTCGCCGCGCTGCAGCGCGATCTTGCCGTCCTGTTTCGCGAGCGCCTCGTATTCGGCGAACAGGGCCGCGGAGGAGCGGGTCTCGGCGCCGCTGTCGTCCCAGCTCACCTGCAGCGCCTCGCGGCCCTTGATCGCCGCCCAGGTGTTCTGCGCGACCACCGCCACGCCGCGCGAGATCTGCACCACCTCGACCACGCCCGGCACCGCTTTCGCGGCCGCGGCGTCGAACGACGCGACCTTGCCGCCGAAGCGCGGGCTGTGCGCGACCGTGGCGACCAGCATGCCCGGCAGGCGGATGTCGATGGTGTAGGCCTCGCTGCCGTCGGACTTGGCGCGCGCATCGATCCGCGCGGTCGCGTCCTTGCCGATCAGCGTCCACGCCTTCGCGTCCTTGAGCGCGACCTCGGCGGGAACCGGCAGCGGCGCGGCGTCGGCGATCAGGCTGGCGTAGGGCGCGCGGCGATCGCCGTGCACGACTTCGCCGTTGGCGGTCGACAGTTCGCCGATGTCGGCCTTCCATCGTGTCGCCGCGGCCTGCTTCAGCAGTTCGCGTGCGACCGCGCCGGCCTTGCGGTAGCGCTCCCACGACGAGGGCATGCTGCTGGAGCCGCCGGTGAGCTGGAACGCGCCGCCCATCGCGAGATTGCCGTACCACTTCGGATTGCCGGCGCGGCCTTCGACCCGCACCTTGTCCAGCGCGACGTCGAGTTCCTCGGCGACCAGCGTCGCCAGCCCGTGGTAGGCGTTCTGGCCCATGTCGAACTGGCTGGAATACACGGTCACGATGCCGTCGGCGGCGATCGCGATGTAGGCCTCGAACGGCGAACCGGCCGCGGGCTTGACCGCGGCTGCGGACGCCGGTGCGGCATCGTCGTCGCCGTCCATGCGGCAGCCGACCATCAGCGCCGAACCGATCAGGCTCGCGCCGATCACGAACTGGCGCCGCGACAGCGTCGGCAGCGCGGCGAGCTGGGTTCCTGCGGAACGCTTGCGACCGTTGAACATGATCCGTTCTCCTCGGTGCGGGTCAGGCGAGCGTCGCGGCCGCAGCCTTGATCGCCGCGCGGATGCGCTGATAGGTGGCGCAGCGGCAGAGATTGCCCGCCATCGCCGCGTCGATCTCGGCATCGCCGGGATTGCGGTTGCTCTCCAGCAGGGCGATCGCCGACATGATCTGGCCGCTCTGGCAGTAGCCGCACTGCGCGACCGCGCCGGCGATCCAGGCGTCCTGCACCGCCTTCGCGACCGGCCCGGTCGCGGTGGCGCCTTCGATGGTGGTGATCGGCTGCCCGACCAGCGCGCTCGCCGGCGTGACGCAGCTGCGGATCGGCTGGCCGGCGACATGCACCGTGCAGGCGCCGCACTGGGCCATGCCGCAGCCGTACTTGGTCCCGGTGAGGCCGGCGATATCGCGCAGCACCCACAGCAGCGGCATGTCGTCGGGGGCCTCCACGGAGACCGGTTTGCCGTTGATGTTCAGTTCGAAAGCCATGGCCTGCTCCTGGGTGTCGATGCGAAGACCGTCGATGCGAGGACCGTCGTTGTCGGGACCGCGCTGCGTCGGCGGTCTGGACCGTGCGTCGCCGACTATAAACCCGGGGTCATGGCCTCGCCACCGCGGTGTCGGCCCTCGTCGCACGAAAAAGGGCGCGCCCGCACGGACGCGCCCTCGCGGGGAAACGGGCGCGTCGCGCCAGGCCCGATCGGCGCAGGGGCGACGCGCGGCGTCCTCACTTCACCTCGAATTCCTTCGTCTGCACGACCGCACCGTCGAGCGAGACCTCGACCTTGTACTTGCCGGTCGGCCAGCCGTCGGGCTTGGCGAAATCGACGTTGGTGGTGCCGGGGCCGGCGAAGTTGATGTCGCGGGTCTCGGTCTTCACGTCCATCGTTTCGGTGGCGGTGACGTAGGACAGCTTGACGTCGAGCTTGGCCGCGACCGAGGTCGCCGGGTCGCTGGTGGTGGTCCCGACCGAGACGATCACCTTGTCCTTGGGCGCGAAGGTGGTCGAGGTGGCGGTGAGCTTGAGGTCCGGGCCGGCCGCGGTGCCCAGATCGACGCTGGCGACCGAAGCGGTCGCGGCCGGGGCGGGCGGCGGGGTCGGTGCCGGCGCCGGTTCGGTCGCCGCGGGCGCGGGTGCCGGCGCGGCCTCTTCCTTCTTCTTGCAGCCGACGACGGCGACGGCGGCGATCATGGCGACGAGCAGGGCCTGGGTCAGACGAATGCGGGTCATGGGTGGCTCCTCGAAACGGTGGGTGTCCTGATGTGTGCGCTGATGTGTGCGACGGCGCGGCATGCGCCGGGGAGGCGCATTCGGATGTGGCGATCAGTCGGTGTCGGGGTCGTCGAGATCGCCGTCGCCGTCGATGTCGATCGCGGGCAGGCGGATGACCTGGCCGGGGAAGATCCGGTCCGGGTTCTCGATCGTGTCGCGGTTGGCCTCGTGGATCTGGCGCCAGTACTTCGCCTTGCCGTAGAAGCGCTTGGCCACATGCGAGAGGGTGTCGCCTTTCTCGATCGTGTAGGTCTGTTCGCCGCTGCCGCCGCCACCGCCTTCGCCGCCGCGGATCTCCTCGGTGGTGGTCACCGAGGACTGCACGTTGGAGAAGTCGGGACGGATCTGTTCGGTGCTTGCGACCGAACTCTGGACGTTGGAGAAATCGGGTTTCTTGTCTGGGCTGCTCATGGGGCGGGCTCCGGCCGGGTGGGCAGGGCCACGATGCCACGGGCGGGGTTAAGAATCCGTGGCGATCGCGGTTTTTTCCCGTGATTTCCCGCGGGCCGCCGACGGCCGGCGCATCACTGGCGCGGATCGCGTCCCGGCGGCGGCGGCGGCGTGCCGGGCGTGGCCCGCCAGGGGTTGATGTCCAGCCCGCCGCGACGGGTGTAGCGCGCCTCGACCGACAGCATCGCCGGGCGGCAGCGGGCGAGCAGATCGACGAACACCCGTTCCACGCACTGCTCGTGGAACTCGGCGTGATCGCGGAACGAGACCAGATAACGCAGCAGCCCCGCGCGGTCGATCCGCGGGCCGCGATAGACGATGCGCAGCGAGGCCCAGTCGGGCTGGCCGGTGACCGGGCAGTTGGACTTGAGCAGGGCCGAGGTCAGGGTTTCGGCGACCGGATCGCCTGCATCGGCCGACAGCAGGCTCGCGTCCGGCGGGCCGTAGCGATCGATCGCGAGGTCCTGGTCGTCGATCGACACGGCCTCATCGTCGCTGCCGGCGAACGGCGGCAGGCCGAAGACGACGGCGACCGGCGCACCTGCCGCAGCGGAGAGATCGGCGCTCACGGTCTCGCGCACCCGTTCGGGACTATCGAAGCGCGTCGCGTTCAGCGAATTCAGATAGAGCTTGAGCGATTTGGATTCGATCAACTGCGGCGAATCCGCCGGCACGGTCAGAGTCGCGGTGGCCACCACCGGCTTGCCGCGCGTATCCAGCCAGCTCAGCTCGTAGGCATGCCAGCGGTCGTGGCCGACGAACGGCAGCGCCGCGACGTCCACCCCGATCGCGGCGCGGCCCTGCGCGCGCGGAATCGGAAACAGCAGGCCGGGGTCGTAATGCTCGGGATAGGCGACCTCGCGGCCGAGGGGGATGTCGGTGGGCAGACGGTCGGTGGACAGGTCGTCGGCGTAGGGATCGTCATGCGTGTTCATGGCGGCATTATCGCGCGGGTCGAGGCGTTGTCCGTCCGCTGCGATCGTCATCGCCCAGGAGCCGTCGGGCCTCCCGGCCCTCCACAAAGAACGGATGGCTTGTGGGAGGGCCGGAAGGCCCGACATGGCGCGAAGCATCACTTCGGCGCGTGCAGATAATCCAGCGCCACCTGCAGCATCGAGCGGAAGCCGACATCCAGCGCCGATTCGTCGAGGAAGAACTCCGGCGAATGGTTCGACGGCGCCTTCATCGGATCCTGGCCCTTCGGCGTCGCGCCGACGAAGAAGAAGAACCCGGGCACTTCGCGGGCGTAGTAGGAGAAATCCTCGGCGCCCATGTTCAGATCCATCTCGATCACGTTGCCCGCACCGGCGGCGCGCTGCAGGCTCGGGACCACGCGCGCGGTGAGCGCGGGGTCGTTGACCGTCACCGGGTTGCCCTTGATGTCGGGCACCTTGGCGATCGCGGTGGCGCCGTGCGCCGCGGCGACGTGTTCGGCGACGTTCTGCAGATCCTTGAAGACGGCCTGACGCATGCTTTCGTCGAAGGTGCGGATGGTGCCGATCAGCTCGACGCTGTCGGGGATGATGTTGAAGCGCACGCCGCCCTTGATCGCGCCGAAACTCACGACGACCGGAAGTTTCGAGATGTTCTGCCTGCGCGAGACGATCGTCTGCGCGGTGCCGATCACGTCGGCCGCGGCGACGATCGGATCGATCCCGCCCCAGGGCCGCGAGCCGTGCGTCTGTCGGCCCTGGATGACGATGTTGAAGCGATCGGAGGCGGCCATCGTCGGACCGCTGCGCCAGCCGACCTGGCCGGCGTTGAGGGTGCTGAACACGTGCAGGCCGAAGATCGCTTCCGGCCGGAAATCGCGGAACAGGCCCTGCTTCAGCATCTCCTCGGCACCGCCGTCCTCGCCGTCCGGCGGGCCTTCCTCGGCCGGCTGGAACACGAACAGCACCTCGCCGGGCAGGGTGTCCTTCATCGCCACCAGCGCCTCGGCCACGCCCATCAGGATCGCGGTATGCGCATCGTGGCCGCAGGCGTGCATCACGCCGACAGTCTCGCCGCGGAAGGTGGTGGTGACGCGCGAGGCGAACGGCAGATCGACGCGCTCGGTCACCGGCAGCGCGTCCATGTCGGCGCGGATCGCGATGCGCGGCCCCGGTTTGCCGCCCTTGAGCACCGCGACCACGCCGGTCGTCGCGATCCCGGTGCGCACCTCCAGCCCGAGCGAACGCAGATGATCGGCGACCAGCTTCGCGGTGCGCACCTCGCGATTGCCGAGCTCCGGGAACTGGTGGATGTCGCGTCGCCACGCCAGCACCTTCGGCTGCAGACGCTGCGCCTGCGCGGCGACTTCGGGACGTGCGCCATCGGCGGCGTGGGCCGGCGTAACCGTCGCGCACAGCGCGAGGGCGAGAGACAGGGCGGACAGGGCGGCACGCATGCGTTGCTCCATCGAGGATTCGTCGGCGATGTCGTGCATCCTAGCCTGAGCCCGCGGCGTCTGCCGGCCCTCGCCGGCTTCCCCGGGAACGTTCGCGCGAGACGTCGGTGCTTCAACCGCGCACGGCGACTTCGCGCCACTCCCCCGGCTGCAGGTCCCCGAGCGTCCATTCGCCGATCGCCACCCGCAGCAGGCGCAGGGTGGGCAAGCCGACGGCGGCGGTCATGCGTCGCACCTGGCGATTGCGGCCCTCGCGCAGCACGATCTCCAGCCAGGCGTCGGGCACGGTCTTGCGGAAACGCACCGGCGGGTCGCGCGGCCACAGCTGCGGCATCGCGACGTCGATGTCGATGCGTTCGACCTGCGCCGGGCGGGTCGGGCCGTCGCTGAGAAGCACGCCGCGGCGCAGCGCGTCGAGCTGTTCCGGCTGCGGGTCGCCTTCGACCTGCACGCGATAGGTCTTGGCAAGCTTGTGGCGCGGGTCAGTGATGCGGTGGGCCAGCGCGCCGTCGTCGGTCAACAGCAGCAGACCTTCGCTGTCGTGATCCAGACGCCCGGCCGGATACACGTCCGCCGGCAATCCGAATTCCGCCAGCGTCCGCCGCGGCGGTTCGCTGCGATCGGTGAACTGGCAGAGCACGCCGTAGGGCTTGTTGAGGGCGATCAGCATCGCCCGGCCCCACCGCCGGGGCGCGACCGGCCTATGCTGTCCGCGGTCCCTACCGCGAACGCCGCCATGAGCAACCACGACCTCTCCGGACTGTCTTCCCGCTGGCTGGGCAAGGCCTGGGAACACGCCACCGCCGCCGAACGCACCGTGCTCACCCAATTGCACCGCCGTGAGCGCACCAGCCGCGCACCGGCGCCCGTCGACGATCGCAGCTTCGGCGAGCGGGTCGCCGACGGCGTGGCCCGCTTGGGCGGCTCGTGGATGTTCATCGGCGGTTTCATGCTGTTTCTCGCGCTGTGGGTGATCGCCAACGTCTGGCTGCTGCGGCTGCGGCCGTTCGATCCCTACCCCTTCATCTTCCTCAACCTGCTGCTGTCGATGCTGGCCGCGCTGCAGGCCCCGGTAATCATTATGAGCCAGAACCGCCAGGCCGCGCGCGACCGCGCCGCGGCCGAGAACGACTACGCGGTGAATCTGAAGGCCGAGCTGGAGATCATGGCCCTGCACGACAAGCTCGACCAGCTGCGGATGGAGCAGCTGGAGAAGATCCTCGCCGCGCAGACGGAACAGATCGCGCTGCTGCGGCGGATGGTGGAGGGGCGATGAAGTATTGGGGGTTGGGTAGAGCGGCGTTCAGGCCGCTGCCTCTCTCCGAAACAGGAGCAGCGGTCTGAAGACCGCTCTACCGGATTGTGCGACTTCAACACCGGCGATTGATTGCCGCCCGCCGCGTGCGCGGGCCGAATGGCCGGGCTTTTCGTTTCATTATCGGGCGGGTTTGACGAACCGCAGCGTCATCCGGTCGCTTTCGCCGATCGCGCGATATTTCTGCGCTTCTTCCGGATCGTGGCGATTGCTCGGCGGCAGCGTCCACACGCCGTTGGGATGGTCGGCCGTGTCCAGCGGATTGGCGTTGATCTCGCTGCGGCCTTCGAGCACGAAGCCGGCCTTGGTCGCCAGTTCGATCACCAGCTGCTCGGTCATGTAGCCGGATTTCTTCATCGTCTCCAGATCGGTGCCCGGCTTCGCGCGGTGTTCGACCACGCCGAGCGTTCCGCCCGGCTTCAGCGCGGCGTAGAAGCCGGCAAAATAGGCGTCGGCGGTGCCGGCCGAGACCCAGTTGTGCACGTTGCGGAAGGTCAGCACGGTGTCGGCCGAACCCGCGGGCGCGAACACCGGCTGCTTCGGATCGAACGGCGCGATGACCGCGCGATCGAACTGCGCCGGATGCGCAGCGAGGCGCGCCTTGAGATCGTCGGTCGCCTTCTGCTGGAAATCGCGGCCGCGGCCGGCGGGCAGCACGGTCGGGTCGACCATCGCCGCGGTGTAGCGGCCGCGTTCGCGCAGATAGGGCGCAAGGATCTCGGCGTACCAGCCGGCGCCGCCGGGCGTGATCTCGACCACCTGCTGGTCCGGGCGCACGCCGAAGAAGCCGAGGGTCTCGAGCGGACGACGGTAAGCGTCGCGCGCGCTGTTCTTCGGGTCGCGCCAGGCCCCGGCGATCGCCGCCTTCAGCGCCGCGTTCTGTTCTTGCGCCGCCATCCCGGCGGCCGCCTGGTCGGCGTCGGCCGCGGCGCGGGTCTGCATGCTGCCGCAGCCGGCGAGCAGGGGCAGGGCGATCAGCAGGGTCGAAACGAGGGGTGCGATCCGCGCCATGGCAGGGGTCCTGTCGGGTCGTGAGGGATGGGATCGCGATTCTCGACGATGCGCCCCGGACCCGCCAGTGAACCCGCGGCTGAACGGGGTGACAGCGGTGACGGCTCTGCGATTGTGCAGTGCATCAAATTTCGGCAGTCTATGTTGCGTTGCAGCATGATGCTGCGACGTTCGCAGTTCCCTTGCAGTCCGGTCTCACGACGCGATGAAGGAATCGTTCGGCGCCCCCGCGCCATCCACCCCCACGAAAGGAAGACAGACCATGTTCCGTTGCCTTTGGCTCCACACTCCCCCCGAGCAGCCGCTCGCCACGCGCCTCTACGTGCGCACCTACGGTCGTACCTACGGTCGCCGGCGTACGGACACCGATCAGCCGATCTCGCTGCCGCAGGACCTGCGGTTGAGCGAAGCCCCGGCGCCGATCGCGACCGGCGGCGACAGCCCCGTTGCCGCCAACCAGGTGCACCGCGCCGCCTGAACCCGCCTCACCGGCGGGTTCTTTTTTTTCGGGCCTCCGCGATTTCAGCCTGGACGATGATTTCAGCCTGCACGATCGTCCTCACGGCTCGGCGGAGGCCGCAGCAACGCCCGGCCCCGGCAACCGCGCCGAG